>NZ_VIKZ01000036.1:0-22906 GCF_009711985.1 Dolichospermum sp. UHCC 0260
CTCTGGAGTGCCTCTGCGTCTGTGCGTGAGAAAACACATCATAAAAGGTGGGGAAACCCCACCCCAAAAATTACATATCCAACCTGTAATTTTCCTGTTCACGTTCCACAAAATGCTGGACACGGGCGCGGTAATCTCTGAGGGTTTCATCAACCCAATCCCGATCGCTACTGTTAACATAGAGATGGACTAACGGCTCACTGGCATCAGGTAAAACCAACAGCCAATTGTCATCATAGGGTTGACGGATTTTCACACCGTCAATTAACTCCAAATTTTGCGCTGGGTGGGTTTCCACCAAATAGCGCATTAACGCCCCCTTAGCAGTCCAAGGACAGCGAACTGTGTAACTTCTATTAATCACACGAGGTAATTCAGAACGTACGGTTGCCAGCGATCGCTCTTGAATGGTTAACATTTCAATTAGCTTGGCAATGCAGAACATCGAATCAAAGCCTGGATGTAATTGGGGAAAAATAAACCCAGTTTCCCCACTCCCACCTAAAACCACATTGGGATTTTTCTGACAAGCTTCCATTAAAGCCGTCGGATTCGCTTTAGTTCTAATCACATGACCATCATGACGATGGGCGACCAATTCCACCGCACTAGAAGCATGAACCGGCACAACCACCGAACTTCTGGGATTTGCAGTTAACATCATATCAACCATTAACGCCGTTAGCATTTCCCCCCGAATGGAAAAACCCGATTCATCAACTAATATGAGTTGTTCCCCATTAGCGGATACCTGCACACCAAAATTAGCATTTACCGCTTCCACAACATGGCCTAATTGAGTTAGCAGTAATTCTCTATCAGCGTTGGAAATGGCCGTTTTATTCAAACTAGCATTTAGCACCACCGCATCAGCCCCAAATTTATCTAACATTTGCGGCAGAACTGCCCCAGACACAGCGTAAACATAGTCAATGACCACCTTTGCCCGACTGTTCCGCAGAGTATCCACATTCAATAATTTTTCAAAAGCCTTACCATAGCAATCCACTAATTGACTAGAATAGACGACATCACCAATTTCATGACTTTGGGAACGACGCATATCTTCTTTAAAATACGCCCCTTCAATTTTCTTTTCTTGGGCTTTAGAGATATTAATCCCCTTAATATCCATAAATTCAATCAAGATATAATCCCGACGTTCTGGGTGAACCCGCACATGAATCCCTCCGGCTACTGACATTGTGGGGATCACAGTTCGAGCGATGGGAATGGCTGTAGTATCAAGGTTTTGGACATCCACACCGACAGACATTAAACCAGCAATTAAAGAACGTGTCACCATGCGGGAAACATTGCGCTGGTCACGAGAAACCGTTACCACTGAACCTGGTTTCAAAGTCGAACCATAGGCAGCGCCCAACTTCACCGCAAACTCTGGGGTAATATCAATATTGGCTAAACCCTGGACTCCGCGCTGTCCAAATAAATTCCGTTGGGCAGTATTTCCCCAAATCAGATTAATATTTAAAATTGCCCCAGACTCAATCTTTTTACTCGGCCACACCCTCACCCCAGGGCTGATTTGCGCTTCTTCTCCCACGGTAGACAATGAACCCACTACAGCCGCTTCTAATACGTGAGCGCGTCTGTCTACACGAGTCCCACGAGCAATTACACAAGCCGATAATTGGGCTTCATCACCAATAATTGCTCCATTCCAAATAATTGGTCGCTTTAAATGAGCATCAGCACCAATTGTGACATTATCACCAATTACTGTCCCATCTTCAATTTTTACTCTCGCGCCAATGCGGCAATTGTTACCAATTATGGCTGGGGTTTCAATTTTGGCTGTAGGATCAATATAAGTATTTGCTCCTACCCATAAACCGGGAGCAATTTCTGGATAAGCCACTTCTAATTTTACCTTTCTTTCTAAGCCATCATACTGAGCTTGTCGGTAGGCATCCAAGTGACCCACATCGCACCAGTAACCCTCGGCAATATAACCATAAATTGGCTCGTTTTTGGCTAGTAATAGGGGAAATAAATCTTTAGAAAAGTCGCATTCAATATTTTCTGGTAAATAGTCTAAAACTTCTGGTTCTAAAATATAAGTTCCAGTGTTGACGGTATCAGAAAAAATTTCGCTAGTAGAAGGTTTTTCTAAAAATCGGTTAATCCGTCCTTGGGTGTCAGTAATTACCACACCAAATTCAATGGGGTTAGGCACACTGGTTAAAATTAAAGTAGCTTTTGATTGTTTTTGTTGATGAAATTCAATGGCCGCACTCAAATCAAAATCTGTGATACTATCACCGCTAATGACTAAAAAGGTTTCATCTAATAGTTCAGCAATATTTTTTACACAACCTGCTGTTCCTAATGGTTGGTCTTCTTCGATAGCATAGGTCATTTGTACACCAAAATCACCACCATCTTGAAAGTAATCACGGAGAACATCTGGTAAATAATGTAATGTAGCAATTACTTCATAAATCTGGTGTCGTTTCAGGAGGTTGATAATATGTTCAGCAATGGGACGATTTAAAATCGGCACCATTGGTTTGGGTAAATCGCAAGTCAAAGGACGTAACCGCGTTCCTGAACCACCTGCCATTAAGACTGCACGCATAAACTCTCCTAAGCTTGGCTAAAAGTATAATGTTTTTCTTCCTTTAGTCTCATACAGATATTGATATCTAAGGAACTTCCGCAAGAAATATCTTTTAAAAGAATGCAGAATTTAGAATTTAGAATTTAGAATTACGTTTTGCAACGGGGATTTTACCCCGACGCAAAACCCGCTGCTTGTAGAAGCAGGGGACTTTAACCCCCAAAGGTAAGTTAAATAATTCAAAATTCAAAATTAATACAGCATGAACTTTTCAGGCATTGAGAATGGGTAGTTTATTTAGGCTATCATGTAATAGGACGAATGGTGGCAGTCTGTGATCCTAATTTAAACTAGAATTCAGTAAGGACAGTGCCGATAAGTAGTGAAAGAGGTTTTAACTTTCCTGTAGTCAGCAATCAAGTTTCTTTACATAAAATTATGCCAGTTATTAAGGGAGTTGATGGTCATGATTGATTTACTTGTTTTCGGAATAATCGTGGTTTATCTCGGTGGTGTTTGGAAGTTTTGGACTGGATTTGGTAGAACTAATTTTAATCAAACTTTACCTAATCGGATTGGTTTGGCTTTGCTATGGCCTGCTTTGTTTTTAGCTAATCCATCCTATCGTCGCAATTTTCAAAAGGCACTCAAGGGTAATTAAGTGATAATAATTCAGGTAGGCCGATAAAATCCCCGACTTCTTTTATTTATTGTGTCTACAAATTATAAATTGATGTTAGAAGTCGGGGATCTGGGTATGGTAATTATGAATTAATTATCTTTGTTAAACATTGTGTCAATTGACTAAAAAGCCTGAATCCATTCTTTAACAAAATACTCTGTCCAAATGCCGTTTTGCCAATAGGGATCTGATTCCACTAATTGACGAACGGTGTTTTCGTCTTCAGCTTCGTAAATAGCAAAAACTTGAGTTACATCTTTTGTTGGTCCAATGGTAATCAAAATCCCAGATTCTTTCTGTTGTGCTAATCCGGCTAAATGCTCTTGACGATAGGGTTCGCGTTTGGTAAGAACGTCTTCACAATAGCTTCCCCATAAGATGTATTTTGTCATAATTTCTGATTTGATTATTGATACTAATTAAAAAATATAGCAACATGAGGTTTTTTAAGATAGAGATTGATGATCAAGTTTTTAATTTCACCAATATCCCTGTATACTTAATAATACTTATTATAATGCCAAAATATATACAGATATTTATCATTATATGAGGTAAATCCTAACCTGCTAATCGCTGACGGGGAGGTGGCTAGTACCGCAGGGCGGAAGTCAAAAGTCAAAAGTCAAAAGTCAAAACTAATATACAGTAGGCTTTTTGGCGATTGAATATGGTTGCTTTATTTACGCCGTGATGAACTAGGTATGTGGTTATTACACCAATCTTGAGGTATATTTTTATTAAAATAAATTACAATTTTGTATAACAGATCACAATTTAATAGTTAAATATAGAACTAATATCTCAGTTTAAAAAGATAACTAATCAAAAATATGGGTAAGCAATTTAACCGACGTAAGTTTCTGCTTTATGGTGCAGCGGGTATTGGTAGTAGCATTTTTTTAAAAGCTTGTGCTAATAACTCTCCAAATACTGCGAATAGTCCAGCAGCATTCACCAGTACATCTCCCGTAGCTGGTATGGGTGGTAAAACCATCAAGGTAGGTATTTTACATTCTCTCAGTGGGACAATGGCTATCAGTGAGAAAAGTGTGGTAGATGCAGAAAAATTAGCAATTAAGGAAATTAACGCTGCTGGGGGTGTTTTAGGTAAACAAATTGAAGCAGTTGTTGAAGATGGCGCTTCTAATTGGGATACCTTTAGAGAAAAAGCTACTAAATTGATTGACCAGGATCAAGTAGCGGTGGTTTTCGGGTGTTGGACTTCTGCTAGTCGTAAAAATGTCAAGCCAGTTTTCGAGAGCAAGGATCATATGCTCTGGTATCCTGTGCAGTATGAAGGTCAAGAATGTTCTAAAAACATTTTTTACACTGGTGCAGCCCCAAATCAACAAATTGAACCTTCTGTTGATTGGTTGTTGAAGAATAAAGGTAAAGAGTTCTTTTTAGTAGGTTCTGACTATGTTTTCCCCCGCACTGCTAATAACATTATTAAGGCTCAATTAGAGGCTTTAGGTGGGAAAACTGTTGGGGAAGATTACTTACCTTTGGGTAATACGGAAGTAACAGCTATTATTACGAAAATTAAGCAGGTTTTACCCAAGGGCGGTGTAATTTATAATACTCTTAATGGTGATAGTAATGTTGCTTTCTTCAAACAGTTGAAAGGAGCGGGATTGACACCAGATAAGTATCCTTCCATGTCTGTGAGTATTGCGGAAGAGGAAGTTAAAGCCATTGGGGTGGAGTATCTAAAAGGACATTATGCTGCTTGGAACTATTTTCAAACAGTAGACACACCTGCGAACAAGAAATTTGTGGCGGCTTTTAAGAAAGAATACGGTGAAGACAGGGTAACAAACGACCCAATGGAAGCGGCCTATATCGCCGTGTATTTGTGGAAGCAATCAGTAGAAAAAGCAACTACAACTGACTTGGCGAAAGTCCGGGCTGCGGCCTATGGTCAAACTATAGATGCACCTGAAGGAAAAGTGACTGTTAATGCCAATCATCACATATCAAAAATTGTGCGGATTGGTCAAGTCAGAAAGGATGGCCTATTTGACATTGTTTATGCTACCCCCGCACCAGTTGAACCAGTTCCTTGGAATCAATTTGTGAAAGAGACCAAGGGATTTGCTTGTGATTGGTCAGATCCTGCGAAAGGTGGTAAATACAAGAAAGGTTAATTTGGTGGTCAGTTGTCAGGGGTTAGTTATACAACTGCATCTCGATAAGGTACATATATGCGGGCAAGATGCCCACCCCACAAGAGTTTTACTATTCATATTTGTACTTTGTTTAGTGGCAATCTGCTGTGAGGTGAAAATAACTAAAAAATAACTAATAGCTGACAACTGGCTATTAAGAATAAATTGATAATTGCGGGAATAAAATGTTAACAGGTTTTTTAGAGGCTGTCTTTAATGGTGTTAGTATTGGCGCTGTTTTATTAATTGCTGCGTTAGGATTAGCTATCATATTTGGCTTAATGGGTGTCATTAATATGGCTCATGGTGAGCTAATTATGTTTGGCGCTTATACAACTTTTGTTGTGCAAAATATTTGTAAGCAATTGGGTGGGGTTTGGTTTGAAGTTTATATATTTCTGGCTTTGATTATTGCTTTCGTTTTCACTGCTGGTGTGGGATTAATTCTGGAAAAAAGTGTAATTCGTTATCTCTATGGACGACCTTTAGAAACTCTGTTAGCAACCTGGGGGGTAAGTTTAATTTTTCAGCAGTTTGTCCGCAGTGTGAATTTATTATTGATCATAGCAATAGCTTTGTTTTCTGTTCTGTTTTTTGGGGGTTTATGGATTTTAAATTCTCGGAATAATTTCCAGAAAATTCGTAACTGGGTTGTGGGAGTTTTACTATTTTTGTCCCTAGGATTGACAATTACAATTTGTAATTTATTGAGTAAAACCTATCAGCAAGCGGTAACTTTACCTTGGTTTGGCGCTCAAAATGTGGATGTTACAGCCCCTAGTTGGTTACAATCTGGTGTATCTTTAGCTGGTGTACAATTACCTTATGCGCGGTTATTTATTATTGTTTTAACGATTATTTGTGTGGGAGGAATTTATCTATTTTTGCAACATTCTCATTGGGGATTAAGAATTAGGGCTGTTACTCAAAATCGCAGTATGAGTGCTTGTTTGGGTATTCCCACTCAAAAAGTTGATGCGATTACTTTCGCGCTGGGTTCAGGGTTAGCTGGTGTGGCTGGATGTGCAATTAGTTTACTCGGTTCTGTTGGACCAAATACTGGACAAAATTACATTATTGACACCTTTATGGTGGTGGTTGTCGGTGGTGTGGGTAATTTAGCTGGTACGATTTTGGCGGCTTTGGGAATTGGGACAACTAATTATTTGATTGGTTCGGGAACTTTGGCTTTGTTGTTGGGTCCGGTTAAGCCTTTGGCTGATTTATTTAGTTTTTTTGCAACTACAAGTATGGCTAAGGTGATGGTTTTTGCGTTAATTATTGTGTTTTTACAGTGGAAGCCGGGCGGAATTTTTCCCCAAAAGGGTCGTCATGTTGATGTTTAAATTATGGGAAATTTAACGCAGATAAACGCAGATAAACGCGGATTTTAGAAAATGGATAAAGCAGGAATGATGAAAATTAAAAAGGGGCGAAGTTTAATATTAGTTGAAGTTGGGGTAGTTTGTGCGATCGCTTTAATTTTGATTTTGATTATGCCGGTTTTACTTTCAGATTTTCGTCTGAATTTATTGGGACGGTTTTTGTCTCTGGCTATTGTGGCTTTAGGAATTGATTTAATTTGGGGTTACGCTGGTTTATTGAGTTTGGGACATGGGATTTTCTTCGGTTTGGGTGGATATGCGATCGCTATGTACCTAAAATTGCAAGTTCCCACGGGGGAATTACCGGATTTTATGGCACTTTATGGTGTTATGGAACTTCCTGGATTTTGGCAGCCTTTTTCTTCTTTTCCCCTGTCTATGGCTGCTGTGGTGATGATTCCGGGTTTGTTAGCAGGATTACTGGGATATTTAGTATTTCGTAATCGCATTAAGGGGGTTTATTTTTCGATTTTGACTCAAGCTGCAATTATTGTATTTTTCAATTTTTTTAATGGACAACAACAATTTTTTAATGGCACAAATGGACTCATAGATTTTACCACTTTTCCGCCTTTATCTTGGGGAGTTAATGGCAGTGGTGCTATAGTTAGTGATAGCAAAACTCAATTTGTTTTTTACGTCTTGACGGTGGTATTTTTGGCGGCTACTTATGGGATTTGTCGCTGGTTAACTAGTGGACGTTTTGGCCGATTATTAATAGCTATTCGTGATGATGAAAGTCGGGTGAGATTTTCTGGCTATGACCCCACAGATTTTAAAGTATTAGTATTTGCAGTTTCGGGAGCAATTGCTGGTATAGCTGGGGCATTTTACACCGTTCAAAGTGGTTCTGTATCCCCTAGATCCATGGATATTGGCTTTTCTATTGAAATGGTGATTTGGGTGGCTGTGGGGGGAAGAGGGACGCTAATCGGGGCAGTTATTGGCACTTTATTAGTTAATTATGCCCGGACTTTTTTAAGTGAACAATTCGCGGAAATATGGCTATTTTTTCAGGGTATACTATTATTAATTATCGTCATCTTGCTTCCTGATGGCATCATGGGATGGTTAAATAAACAAAATATCCCTTTTGGGAAACGTCAGCAATTAAAACCTTCTGATACCTATCCTAGTTTAGAAGAAGATATGGAGGTGAAACATGAGCGACAAAATCTTGGAAACTGAAAATGTCACCGTTAGTTTTGACGGTTTTAAAGCATTAAACCAATTAAATTTTAGTATGAATGTTGGTGAATTGCGGGTAGTAATTGGTCCAAATGGGGCTGGAAAAACTACTTTTTTGGATGTAATTACAGGTAAGGTGCAACCAACCATAGGAAGAGTCCTATTTAAGGGTAAAAATTTACGTTTTTTAGCTGAACATCAAATTGCACGGCTGGGAATTGGGCGCAAATTTCAAACTCCACGCATATATCTTAATTTAACACCTTTTGAGAATTTAGAAATCACTAGTAATCGTCAGAAAAATGTCTTTTCTACCTTGTTTCGTTCTATCAATTCTGCGGAAAAAAATAGTCTGAAAGGCTTATTAGAAACAATTGGTTTAACTGCAAAAGCAAATATTCCAGCGGCTTTATTATCCCATGGAGAAAAGCAACGTTTGGAGATTGGAATGTTAGTAGCACAATCTCCTGATTTATTACTTGTTGATGAACCAGTGGCTGGTTTAACAGATGAAGAAACCTATAATATCGGTAATTTATTATCAACATTAGCCATGAGTCATTCAATTTTAGTTATTGAACATGATATGGAATTTGTGCGACAAATTGCGAAGAAGGTGACAGTATTACATGAGGGTTCAGTATTGTGTGAAGGTGATTTTGAGAAAGTCAGAAATGACCCCCGCGTTATTGAAGTATATTTAGGAAAACAGGAAGAGAATCATACCCCCCCTTAATCCCCCCTTGTGAAGCTGGGAAACAAGAACTCTGTCCCCTCCCTTTTATAAGGCGTGTACACACAAGTCAAATTACCCCCCTTAATCCCCCCTTGGAAATGGGGGAAACCGAAAAAATTACTTCCCTCCCCTTTGTAAGGGGAGGGTTAGGAAAAAAATAGTTAATCAGGTTAATTTTATAATGCTAAAAATTTCTAATCTTAACGTTCATTATGGTGAAAGTCATATTCTCAGAAATGTAGATTTGACTGTATTATCAGGACAGATGGTATGTTTAATTGGCCGCAATGGGGTGGGAAAAACAACCATGCTAAAAACAATTATGGGACTTCTTAAACCCAGCAGCGGAATTATTAATTTTGCAGGGGAGATAATTAACGGTAAACAAACTTATGAAAGAGCGAAAATGGGGATTGGTTATGTGAGTCAGGGAAGGGAAATTATCCCGCGATTAACAGTTAAAGAAAATCTGCTTTTGGGATTAGAAGCTAGACAAAAACCAGTCAAAAAACCAGAAATTCCCCCAGAAATTTTTAGCCTATTTCCAGTATTAAAAACTATGCTTTCTCGTATGGGTGGAGATCTAAGTGGTGGACAACAGCAACAATTAGCGATCGCTCGTGCTTTAATGGGAAAACCACAACTACTCGTATTAGATGAACCGACGGAAGGTATTCAACCCTCAATCATTTTGGAAATTGAAGCCGCAGTTCGTCAGATTATTGAAACCACAGGAGTTTCCGTCTTATTGGTAGAACAGCACTTGCATTTTGTCCGTCAGGCAGATTACTATTATGCTATGCAAAAAGGGGGGATTGTTGCTTCTGGTCTAACTCAGGAACTTAGTCAAGATGTGATTCAAAAGTTTTTGACGGTTTAATGATAAATAAAGCCAGGGAATAAATTCCCTGTCTCATAGCAAAAGTCGGTTAAAACCGACTGTTTTGGATTAACTTCTCAAATTTACACCAAATTTTTCAACTAAGGCTGTCCGCACCTGATTATGAACTGGTTCGATTTCATTTTCAGTGAGAGTGCGATCGCTGGCACGATATACTAACCGAAAAGCTAAACTGCGTTGTCCTGTGGGGACGTGTTCACCACGATATTCATCAAACAATTCCACCGAATTTAATAACCCTTTCCCAGCTTTATTAATGACCTTTTCAATTTCGGAAACTGTCACTTTCACAGAAGCAAAAAATGCCAAATCTCTGTCACTAGCTGGATAGGTAGAATAAGAACTGAATTTGGGAACTAGCAAATCATCATTGTCCCAAGCATCTAACAGGACATCTAAATCCAATTGAAACACATAAACGGCTTCTGGTAAATCTTTCTCTCGACGTAATTGGGGGTGAATTTGTCCGAATGTTCCCAGTCTATTACCTTTTACCCACAATGAAGCTGTGCGTCCAGGATGTAAACGAGAATCTCGATTTTCAGGTTGAAATTCTACAGTTAATTTTAGTTGTTTAAAGACACTTTCTAAAATACCTTTGGCTTCAAACCAAGTAATCGCTTCTTCCTTACCACCTCTTGACCATTTACCGGAAGTTGTATCACCACCGATAATTCCAGCCAGCATTTCTGCTTCTTGTAAACCGATTTCTTCACGCCAGAAAACGCGCCCGATTTCAAAACCATTTAACGCCCCATTTCCCTGCTCTAAATTGTATTGGAAAGCGGAAATTAAACCGGAAATTAAATCAGTCCGTAAAGCTGAATATTCGGCAAACAAAGGATTACTTAAAACGATTTGATTATCTTCACCCGGTTTCACCAAAGAATAATGAATTAATTCCGTTAAACCTTCAGCGCGTAAATAACCGCGTAACCTACGAATTAATTCTTGTTCTAAAGATAGATAACCAGCTTCGGATTTTTCTGGTAAGGTATCACAGAATTTATCATAACCATATAACCGGGCAATTTCTTCAATTAAATCAATTTCCCGTTCTAAGTCGCGGTAACGATAGGGAGGTACGGTAACTGTCCAATTCCGGTCATCAATTTTGACTAATTCACACCCTAAAGCTGTGAGAATTTTTTCTACATCTTCTGGTTGTAATTCTCCTGTTTCTTGTCCTAATTCAATGGGACCTAACACTTCATTAACTTTATCTAAACGCAGGTTAATAGAATGTGACCAACTAGAAATATCTGGACGATAATCGGAAATTTCTTGTTGAACAATCACACCCGCAGCTAATTCACTAATTAAGGATAAAGCCCGGTGACAAGCTATTTCTAATTCTGCTCGATTTACACCCCTTTCGTATCTACCAGAAGCCTCACTTCTTAACCCCGCACTGCGAGAAGAACGCCGAATAGCCACAGAATCAAATAACGCAGCTTCTAAAACTAAACTTTGTGTACCTTCATGAACTTCTGTTTCTGCACCACCCATAACTCCTGCTAAAGCTACGGCTTTGTTATTAGCAGTAATTAATAAATTTTGGGGCGATAAATTCCGAATATTTCCATCTAAGGTTGTTAAAGTTTCTCCAACTTCCGCAAACCGGACACCAATAATTAAATTTTCCCCCTCACCTACAGATTGTAAACGCTCTTTATCAAAAGCGTGGAGAGGTTGTCCTCTTTCTAATAAAACGTAGTTTGTGATATCAACTACATTATTAATTGGTCTGACTCCCGCAGCGCGTAAACGTTGTTGCAACCATTCAGGAGAAGCAGCAATTTTGATGTTTTCAACAACAGTCCCAATATAAGCAGGACAAGCTTGGGTTTCGGAAATTTTTAAAGTTAGGTTTTTTGCAGTTTTGGTATTTTCAACTTCTGCAACTGGGGGAATTGATAATTTTCCGCCAGTTAAAGCCGCTACTTCCCGTGCAATACCCACCATAGATAAAGCGTCAGCCCGGTTAGCAGTAGCGGTGACATCTAAAATCACATCTTCCAAACCCAACAGGGGACGCACGTCACTACCCACCACCATGTTTTCTTCAGGGAAGATATGAATACCGTCAATATCAGTGGGTAAACCGAGTTCTTTTAAAGAACATATCATCCCATTGGAGGGAACACCCCGCAGTTTTGCGGGTTTGATTTTTAAATCAATGTTGGGTAAATAAGTTCCTGTGGTGGCTACGGGAACATAGATATCTGCGCGGACGTTCCCAGCACCGCAAACGATATTTACAGTCTCAGCAGCCCCAATATCTACGGTACAAACGCTCAATTTATCGGCGTTGGGGTGGGGTTGACGTTCTAGCACTTTCCCCACAACTACGCCATTAGCCCAAGTGCGACGATCTTCTATATCTTCTACTTCAAACCCTGCCATTGTCAAGGTTTCCGCCAGTTCTTCTGGGGTGAGTTTGATTTCTACGAGTTCTTTTAACCAGTTTAGAGAAATACGCATGGAGTCTGTTTGTTGAGATTTGTCTTTGGCTCTAATTTTATATATTAAGTGAAAATTATTAGATATTTTAAGAAAATTACATAACCGTTTTTTTGTGGAGACGTTCCCTGAAATGTCAAGACATTCTTTTTTACCAGATACCAATTATAATTAATGCAGTATAGGAATCTATCCCTATTGGAGATATCCACTATGGTACAGCAATTAGCACCAGCAAGCGCACCAGAAATCATCTATCCTGACAGCGACGGTCAACCAATGGCAGATAATACGAAACAATATCAATGGATTGTTAAAATTAAAGAAAATTTAGAAATATTATTTGCATCACGAGATGATGTATTTATTGCTGGAGATTTACTTTGGTATCCTATCGAGGGAAGTGTCAAAACTTGTCAAGCACCTGATGTTATGGTGGTGTTTGGTAGACCAAAAGTAGATAGAGGTTCTTATCAACAATGGAAAGAAAATAATATTCCTCCTCAAGTGGTTTTTGAAATTTTATCACCGGGAAATCGTACTCCCAAAATGATTAATAAATCGCTTTTTTATCAACGTTATGGTGTGGAAGAATATTATATTTATGATCCTGATACTATAGAATTATCTGGATTTATACTTGCGGAAGATGCTTTTACAGTTGTCGAAGATATTAATGGTTGGGTAAGTCCAAGATTGGGAATACGTTTTCAAATTACACCTGATAATTTAGAAATTTATTATCCTGACGGAAGAAAGTTTCTCACATCTTTGGAACTTAATCAAGTTGCTGAACAAGAATATCAACGTGCTGAACAGGAATATCAACGTGCTGAACAAGAACGTCATGGAAAAGAAATAGCTATACAGCAGTATCAGGAATTATTAGCCAAATTACAAGCAAAAGGAATTGATTTAGAAACTTTGTAATCATGTAGGGTGCGTTAGCGCAGCGTAACGCACCGTTTTTAACTAAGTGTATATTTATAGTGTGTCAGAAAAAATGTGAATAAATTACTTAAACATATATAATATAATATGGTGCGTTACGGCTAAAGCCTAACACACTTTACTATTTATAGGGAGAATTATGACAGATACAAAAAATCCAAATAAACCATTATTTTCTCAACATTATTTAAAATATCGTCTGCAAGAATGTCCAGAATGGCATTTAGATATTAAACTAGATTTTGAGCAATTAAAAAATCTTTATTTATCAAAAAAGGCGATTTTACCTACTCTCAATGAAGCGCAAACTGAAGATGTATTTATTAAACCTGTATTAGATATTTTAGGCTTTTCTAATATTCCTCAAGTTGTAACTCGTGGTAAAGGTAGAGCCGAACGTCCTGATTATGCGTTGTTTGCAAATGAAAATGAAAGGGATATAGCTTACTCTTTTCAAAATAATGAAACTGCTTTTTATGGTAGAGTATTAGTAATAGCAGAAGCTAAATATTGGGAAAGACCATTAAGTAAAGTTTCTGCTAATGATAAAAGAGATATTTTCAAGAATGAAAATCCATCTTTTCAAATTTCTAGTTATTTGACTGGTACGGGAGTTGATTGGGGAATTTTAACCAATGGGAGAGAATGGCGTTTATATTATCGTCAAGCATCTTCTACCGCAACGGAATTTTATCCTATTGATTTGGTAGAATTATTAGAAACTGAAGATTTGGAAAAGTTCAAATATTTCTGGTTGTTTTTTAGAAGTGCTGCTTTTGAAAAAGATAGTTACAATAAAAACTTTTTGGAAAGAGTCAGAGAAGGAAGTACAACCTATGCAACTCAAGTAGGAAATGAATTAAAAACATTGGTATTTGAGCAAATATTTCCTGACTTAGCAGGGGGTTTTGTTGCAGACGCTATCAGACGGGGAAAAACTGGAGAACCAAAACAGATTTATGCAGCCACTTTATCATTTTTATATAAGTTGTTATTTCTATTATATGCCGAAGCTAGAAACCTGTTACCAATTACTACCGCTTACCGTGATTATAGTTTGATTAAAATTACCCAAGAAATAGCCGAAAGTGTTGATAAACAAAGAACATTAAGCCAAACTTCGACAAAGATTTATAAGAGTTTATTAGGTTTATTTGAAATAGTAGATAGAGGTGATTCAGCTTTAGAAGTACCTCGTTATAATGGTGGTTTATTTCATTTTGATTTTCATGAAGTTGAGGATATCAAAGATTATCCAGATAATTGGTTTTTGTATCAACATCAATTATCTGATGCTGTGTTATTTCCCGCTTTAGATAAATTAGCACGGTTTGAAAAATTACCCATTGACTACAGCTTTTTAGGTGTGCGACAATTGGGTTCAATTTATGAAGGTTTATTAGAATATCGCGTAGTGATTGCAGATGGAAATACGGGTAAAGTTTATTTAGAAAATGATAAGGGTGAACGCAAAGCTACAGGTTCTTATTACACACCTGATTACATTGTTAAATACATTGTTAGTCATACTCTCAAGCCAATTTTAGAGGAGAGAAAACAAAAATTTGCGGATTTGATGACGCAAATTAGCCAATTACATGAAAAAATGGCAGATGGTAGATTAGGAGTACAAAGTCGTAATGGTTTACAAAAAGATTTACAACGTTTAGAAAGAAAAAGTACAAATACTCTCCTTGATATTAAAATATGTGATCCTGCAATGGGAAGCGGACATTTTTTAGTGGAAGCTGTTGATTATTTGACAGATGAATTAATCAGTATTTTAAATGAATATCCTGAACATAATCCGGTTTTGGAGATGTTGAAACAAACCCGCGAGGGGATTTTAGCAAATTTACAACAGCAGGGAATTACTATTGATGTCAATAAGTTAGAAGATACTCAACTTTTGCAACGGGTGGTAATGAAACGCTGTATTTATGGTGTGGATTTGAACCCAATGGCTGTAGAATTAGCAAAGGTGAGTTTATGGTTACATTCCTTCACAATTGGCGCTCCTTTGAGTTTTTTAGATCATCATTTGCGCTGCGGAAATTCCCTTATTGGTACGACTGCGCGAGAAGCAGAAGCGAATATGGTAAAAGAGGAAAGTGGACAATTAAATTTATTAACTGGTCCCTTTGTCGGGTTGTTACGTGCTGCGGAAATTATGCGCGGTGTGAGTACGTTAAGTGATGCAACTTTTGCGGAAGTGGAAACTAGCGAAAGATTATTTAAGGAATTTGATCAAGCTGCGAAACCTTATAAACGGTTATTAGATATTTATGTTTCTAAATATTTTGGTTTGAAACGTGCTGATCATTTTTTACGGGTTTATGGGACAAATGCGATTAATGCTAATTCTGAAAGTATGAATGCTGCTGATATTGCGGTATATGAAGACGCGAGAAAGTTGTTTGACCAAAAGCGGTTTTTTCATTGGGATTTGGAGTTTCCAGAGGTTTTCATTGATTTAGAAAATGCAAGTTGGAAAGAAAATCCTGGTTTTGATGTTGTTATCGGTAATCCACCTTATGGTTTAGTTGAATCATTAACATGGTTATCTAATTTGTATAATGATTGCTTTGTTTATTTCTGGAGTTTTGGATTAAAGAATACTTGCAAAAATGGTTATATCTCTTTTATCATTCCTGCTGCTATGTTAACTGGTATTAATTATATGACTTTACGCAGCAATATGATAAATTTTTCCTGTATAAAGGAGATTATTGTATTACCTTATAATACTTTTTTAGATGCTTATATTGACACTTGTATTATTATTTTGCAGGTGGATAATCCCCAAAAAGATTATGATGTTGATACAAAGAAAATGGGTAAAAAAGATAAAATACAGATATTAGATCATGCAAATTATGACAAAATTAATATACAAACATGGAAAGAAGATGCAAATTTTAAGTTTATTCTGAGTATGGAGTTAATCAAAATACAAAGAATTAAAAAAGATGCAAATTTTATTAATCTCGGTTCATTCACAAGAATTGAACGAGGAGTCCAATTATATGATTTTAAAAAACATACAAAAGATCAAATTAAAAGTGATTTTTTGAGAGAGAATGAACTTACAAAATTTGATAGTAAGGATAATTATTATCCTGAGTTACTGGGAAAAGAATTATCTCGCTATCGTCTCGAATCGGAAAAGAAAAGTTATATTAAATATTGTGATGATTTAGCTAGTAAACGTGATCAAATATTTTTTACTTCTCCGAGGATTGTACTTAGAAGACTGTTATCAAGACGAGGTGAACTGATGTCTTGTTATTGCACAGATATATTAATCACAACAGATAGTATTCTGAATATTTTAGTTTTGGATGTTAACATTAATCCTAAATTTATCACTGCACTGATTAATTCTAAATTGTTGTCTTGGTTTTATACTAACTCTTCTACTATATCTGTAAAAGATGATTTTCCCCAGGTAACATACGAAGAACTTAAAAGTTTACCAGTTCCTAAAATCTCCTTTACAACTCCCCCAGAAAAACGCCAAGAATATCTAGAAAATACAATCAACCTTTACCAACAATATCAAATCAATCATAACCCAAATATCCTATTTACCCAAATTGATCACCACCTCAACCAACAACCATCAGAAGCGGATGTAATTCATGATTTCCTCGCATATTTAGCCGAACAAATGATAGAACTAAATAAACAAAAACAAACAGAAGCCAAAGGCTTTTTAACATGGTTAGAAAGATTAATCGGTACTGAAATTGATAATCTTACCAATAAATCGAAAATTCAAAATTATTTAGGTGATTATTATAAACAAAATCAAGGAGATAACCATTTGACCCTTGATGAATTAATTAGTATCCTCAAGAAAAATCAGAAAAAGCTGAAAATAGATCCCACCGCGAGAAAAGAACAGGAAACATTAGCAAAAGAATATCAATCAAGTTTAAATACACTACTACCAATCAAAAAACAATTAAAACAATGTGATTGGTTAATTGATGAAATTGTTTATCGGTTATATGGTTTAACAGAAGAAGAAAAAGCCATAATTCAAGGATAAAAATATCCCCGACTTCTGTTTTTATTTTGTAAATAAATGATAGATTTTTCTTAGAAGTCGGCGATTTGGATTATAATAAAAATAGAATTGGTAATATCAATCATGCTAAAATACAGCCAATTAAATTATTTACCCTCATCTAAGGAATTACCCGACTCTGACGACACACCAGTGGATAACGAACTACAAGATTTAATTCCCGGTTTATTAAAAGCCATGTTAGCCTTAATCTGGTCACAAAGATGGGATTGGTTTTTTGGCGTAGACATGGGAATATATTATGATCCAGATAAACCTGCAATTGTCCCAGATGGATTTTTAAGTATTGGTATTCCCAGATTAATTGATGAAGATTTACGCCGCAGTTATGTATTATGGGAAGAACAAAAATTACCGATTTTAGTGTTAGAAATAGTGTCTCATACCTATAGGGGAGAATATAGCACTAAGAAAGATTTTTATGCTCAAGAATTGGGGATATTATATTATGTAGTTTATAATTCTCAGCGTAAAAGAAAACAACGTTTAGAGGTTTACAAATTAGTCAATGGAGAATATAAATTACTGTCAGGAAACCCTGTTTTTCTACCAGAGATAGGGTTAGGAATAGGAATGGAAAAAGCAACATATCAAGGAATAACTAGGGAATGGTTATATTGGTTTGATGAAAATGGAAAACGATTTTTAACACCAGAAGAAAGGATGCAACAAAGTGAGGAAAAACATTTAGAATCTGAAAGAAAATGGTTAGAATCTGAGAAAAAAGCTAATAAATTAGCAGAGATGTTAAAAAAATTAGGAGTTGATCCTGAAAATTTATAGCGTGTGAATTAAATCTGCAAAACCGTAAATACTAATTCCTAATAACAGTAGTGCGGTAAATTGGGTAAGGCGTTGTTGAGTTAAAACTGTCTGGTTGTTTTCGGTGGGAGACATTGCTTCCCGGACTAATATAGAAGTTGATGCTCCCACGACAAAACTTAAACCTAGTATGATGTAGGGTTTATCTGGGACAATGGTGGAGACTGTCAGCAGAGCGATCGCTAATGTTAACATTAATAACTCCACAAATCGGGGTGGATGATGTTGAATCAATAAAATCAAGCTGTTTAACCAAAAATTCCAAGTTCTCATAATTTGTCAGTTGTCAGTTGTCAGTAGGGGCGAAGCATTTGGAAGATAAATTATCGCTCATTGCCAAAAATAGTTCTCTAAATGCTTCGCCCGTACAGTTGTCAGTAGACAGTTTACTTTCCACTGACATCTACATTATCACTAACGAGCGCCAGCTTTCATCCCTGCACCATTTTTCTGGGTTGAATCTTCTGGAAGTTCCACACCAAAAACCCGACAAAAGACCTTTTCCACTTTATAGCCAGTATCAATAGATTCTAAAGGATCTTTCCGCAAACGGTGACGCAGACATAAAGTAATTACCCGACGGATATCGTCAATTGTAACTTCTGTCCGACCTTCAAAAGCGGTTAAGGCTTTAGCCGCACGGTTTGTCACGATGTCAC
This sequence comes from Dolichospermum sp. UHCC 0260, assembly GCF_009711985.1. Lineage (NCBI taxonomy): Bacteria > Bacillati > Cyanobacteriota > Cyanophyceae > Nostocales > Aphanizomenonaceae > Dolichospermum > Dolichospermum sp. UHCC 0260. The sequence continues at coordinate 18,633 of NZ_VIKZ01000036.1, forward strand.
CCCGCAACCCGTCCACATCTAATTCTGAACAAACTTCGGAAATTTTCACCCGGAAGTCATAGTCCAAATTAACTTGTGGTAATAAGTTTTGGGCATTGACAATTTTCTCTTGTAATGCTACTTGTGGTGCTTGGTGTTTTTCTAAATACACAGGCGGATTTTGGTCAAATTCACCCCGTTCTTCCACAATTTGTACCCGTAAAGCTGGTTCTTTCACAGTGCGGATTTCCGCGTGCATTCCAAAACGGTCGAGAAGTTGAGGACGTAATTCCCCTTCTTCAGGGTTTCCTGAACCAACGAGAACAAACTTCGCAGGGTGACGGATAGAAATTCCTTCCCGTTCCACGGTATTCCAGCCACTAGCAGCGGAATCGAGGAGTACGTCTACCAAGTGGTCATCTAACAAGTTGACCTCATCAACGTAGAGAATACCCCGGTTGGCTTTGGCTAGGAGTCCCGGTTCAAAGGCTTTGACACCCTCAGATAAGGCTTTTTCAATGTCAATTGTGCCACAAACGCGGTCTTCTGTAGCGCCCAATGGTAAATCTACCATTTGCACCTTTTTGTGAGTGATGGGAATTTCTAACCCCTGTGCTACCTGTTGACGGACTTCATCACTCATCAAGTCCGTGTCGCTGGGGTCACTGTTGAAGGGGTCATTGGCGACAACAGGGATTTCTGGTAAAAGGTCCGCCAAGGCGCGGATAGTTGTAGATTTTCCGGTGCCGCGATCGCCCATAATCATTACACCACCAATTTTGGGGTCAATGACATTTAGCAGCAGTGCCAGTTTCATTTCTTCTTGACCGACGATGGCTGTAAATGGGAAGACCGCACGACGCGCACTCGCACTAGCTTGAGCAGTTGAAGTCACTAAATTACCTTAACAATATTTTTTATGACAATTCTTTATTTTGACACATTTTGCGAATGTGGGTCAGTTGTCAGTTAAAAACTCAATGCTATAAGTTTTTTAAATCAGACTTTTACAAAAAAAGCACAAGACTATGTTTATTGAGAATAAGTCTCCTTCATTCTCAAGATTATTGATAATCGTCGCAATAAGATAACCATTTTACTAGGTTCTTGACCTCTTGACTTTTTGTGCTATTATCAAGGTGTATGATCTGGCTGTTATAATATCTAGATTTTAAAATACAGAAATTGTCAGCATTAGGATAACCAGGATTTAAGAATTGACAGGATGTGAGTAAAATAAAATCCTCTTCATCGTTTGATCTTGTAAATCCTGATTCTCATAAAATTATTAAAATTATCGGAAAAATAACTGAAATTACTGAGAAACAAGTATTATTGTCAGTAGGGATATTCCTCAACTATCAGGACAATTATACTACTAGCAAAATGGATATTAAGGATTTTTATAAAGCCACTAACCCCGCACGCACCCTTGTTGCGCGAAATGTGGAAGATCAAAAATGTTATATTGACTTTTCTAAAGTGCGTGGTGAGGATATCATCAGCACTATTAAAGATAGTATTACAGAGTGGAATCAAGATGAGCCTACCTGTAACCTATTTACTGGACATATTGGTTGTGGTAAATCTACAGAATTATTACGATTACAGGTAGAATTAGAAGCAGCAGATTTTCATGTTGTTTATTTTGAATCTAGCGAAGATTTAGAAATCACAGATATAGATATTGCTGATGTGTTTTTGGCTATTGCTAGTCGCATTAGTAAAAGTCTTGAGAAAATTGTTCTCGAAGAACCGAAAAAATTTCAGGAATTACTTCAAGGTGCATGGAACATCTTAAACTCTGAAGTTACAGGTGTTAAAGGTAAATTTGCTGGTCATGATATTGGTTATACTGTTGACGGACAAAAGTTGTCTCTGTCTTTGGGTATTGGGGAAATCACCACAAAAATGAAAAGTGATTCCACATTAAGAACCAAAGTAAATCAATATTTAGGACCACAGAAAACCAACTTACTACAAGCAATTAATCAAGAACTTTTAGAACCTGCTATTTCTAAACTCAAACAACAGGGTAAAAATGGTTTAGTGGTCATAGTTGATAACCTAGACCGTATAGATAATAGTGTTAAATCCTGGGGTCGGACACAACAAGAATATCTATTTGTTGACCAAGGAGAATATCTCACCAAACTGAATTGTCATGTTATTTATACCATGCCCCTGGCTTTGAAATTTTCCAATGAATATGGCACACTAACCCAACGATTTCCAGAAGAACCAAAAATATTACCAATGGTTCCCGTCAAGTCTTCAGATGGTAAAGTCCATGAACAGGGATTAGCACTAATGCAACAGATGATTTTAGCTAGAGCATTTCCTAATTTAGCCCCAGAAGACCGCTTAAATAAAATTACTGAAATTTTTGATGCTCCAGCAAGTCTAGGCCGCTTGTGTCAGGTTAGCGGTGGTCATGTGCGCGATATTTTGCGGTTATTAAACCCCTGGATTATGAAAGATAAAAAATTTCCTCTCCAGAGTCATACCTTAGAGCAGATTATTCGTGAACGACGGAATGAAATGTCTTTAACTATTTCTGATGAAGAATGGGAATTATTACGTCGTGTTAAAAAAACTAAGCACGTTAGTGATGATCAAGGATATCAGAAATTAATTCGCAGTAGATTTGTATTTGAATATAGAGATCAGGGTGAATTATGGTTTGATGTCAATCCGATTTTAGCAGAATCAGAAAAGTTGTCTGAATGAGGATTTTGTCTGAATCAGGATTTTCGGGATTTTCAGTCATCAAAAGACAACAAAATTAATTTCTTGTAGTGCGGGCATCTTGCCCGCTAATCATCAAGGACGGGCAAGAATGATCATCCCACAAAATTGGGTAATTTATTTTTTGGTGTTCCCTAAGATATTGAATCACCAATTACCAATCACAAATTAATACTATGAACAACTCACAACAACTAGAAGATTTAGCATGGTCTTTAGAAGCTTCTACGGGAGAATTTAAGCTGATTTTAGCTAAATGTAATTATCTCGACTTACAAAATCAACTCATTCAAGAATTGCAGCAAATCTGTCAGATTGAAATTCAGATTTTACGACTTCAAGCATCAGAAAGAACATTATATAATGCGATTCGAGAAGAATTTAATCAGGAAATTGCAGCATTAATGATTGTCGGTTGGGAATCATTACCGAATTTATCAAAGATGTTCAGTTCAGCTAATCAAGTCAGGGAAGAATTTAGAAATAATTGTTCATATCCGGTAGTCCTATGGATTAATAATCAAATATATCAACAAATCATGGAATCTGCACCTGATTTAGAAAGTTGGGGAATTACTATCAATTTTTCTCTTCCTTTCGATGAATTAATTAATTTACTCAAATCAATAATAGATAAAATATTAAATGATGATTTGAATGTAAATCTACAAGAACTTGAATTAGCATTACAAGACTTACAAAAATATGATCAAAAATTAGAACCAGAATTTGAAGCCAATTGTAATTTTTTAAAAGGATTTATTGCATATAACAAAAAACAATTAGATACAGCTATTAATTACTATCAACAAAGTTGGGATTTTTGGCAAAAAACTGAGAATTTAGAAATTCAAGGGAAAATACTTTATAATCTGACAATTTGCAATTATGAAAAATTAAGACCTAACCCCCCAACCCCCTTCCCTACCAGGGAAGGGGGAGAAATAATAAATTGTATTCAACAAATATTAGAAAAGTTTAAAAATGCTCAACGTCTGGATTTAATTGCTAATTCTTTATCAAAATTTGGGTTAATTCTCCAAGATTTAAAAGCATGGGAACAATTAAAAACATTATCTCAACAAGCTTTAGAAATACATCAAGCTGAAAATAATATCTTGAAAATAGCGGAAGATTATCTATTTTTAGCAACAGCTAATTTTGAACAATCAAATTTTTCAGAAGCAGCCAAAATTGCTAATCAAGGGATAGGGGTAATTCATGAGTTACCCCTACTAAATTATTATCGTCAAAGTCTACTTTTAATTCTAGCACAAGCTCAAGAAAAATTACAACAATATGAACAAGCAATTAGTAATTTAAAATTGGCTAAAGATATTGGGGTTATCAATAATCACCCCAAGCTTTATGTTAAAATTCTCAATCTTTTACAAAAACTATTATTTCAAAAAACAGAATATCTGGAAGCTTTTAACACCAAATTAGAAAGTCGTTCTATTGAACAACAATTTGGTTTGCGGGCGTTTATTGGTGCAGGTTGGTTAAAACCAGCCAAAAATACAAATCTAAATGTAGAGACGTTCCAT
>NZ_VIKZ01000036.1:23062-45946 GCF_009711985.1 Dolichospermum sp. UHCC 0260
TAAATCAAACCATTAAAAAAGAAAATATTTCTCCAGAAATTGAAGTATCTGGACGGAAAATAGATGTAGATGAATTACTAGCAAGAATTGGTAGAACTGATAAAAAAATTATTGTCATTCATGGACAGTCAGGAGTTGGAAAAAGTTCTCTAGTTAATGCTGGGTTAATTCCTGCATTGGAAAATAAAGCCATAGGTTTTCAAGATAATTTACCTGTGACGATTAGAGTTTATAATAGTTGGTTTACAGAATTAGCAAAAGAACTATTAGATGTATTACCAGAAAACTTAAAATCAGAAGATTTAAAATTAGATACTCAGGAAAAATTTGTTTTAAAATTGGTAGAAATTGAAAAATACCGAAGAACAGTATTAATTTTTGACCAATTTGAAGAATTTTTCTTTGTGTGTCCTGACGATAAAGCCAGAACAGAGTTTTTTCAGTTTTTAGGGAAATGTCTAAATCATAAAAATATTGGATCTTTGCGAGTAATTTTATCTTTGCGGGTAGATTATTTGCATCTTTTATTAGAATGTGATGAAATCAGCGACATGAATATTATTGGTGATGGTATTCTGAGTAAAAATGTGCTGTATAAATTGGGAAACTTAACACCAGAAAATGCTAAAACTACGATTGAAAGTTTAACTAAAAAAACAACTTTTCAGTTAGAACCGGATTTAATTAACCGACTGGTAGAAGATTTAGCGGGAGAATTAGGTTCAGTCCGTCCCATTGAATTACAAATTGTGGGAGCGCAATTAGAAACAGAAAATATCACCACATTAGCAGCATATCAGCAAATTGGTAATAAGCAACAATTAGTTAAACGTTATTTAGGGGAAATAGTTAATGATTGCGGTAAGAAAAATCAAGAACTTGCTGAATTATTACTTTATTTTCTCACAGACGAACAAGGAACAAGACCGTTAAAAACTAAGGCAGAATTAGAAGAAAATTTACAATCATTATTAGAACGAGATAAAAATGAAACTGAGAATAACTTAGATTTAGTATTAGAAATATTTGTCAAATCTGGTTTAGTGGTGTTGTTACCAGAAACCACCGCAGACCGTTATCAATTAGTTCATGATTATTTAGCAGCTTTTATTCGTCAGCAACAAGAACCACTCAGCCAACAACTAGAACGAGAAAAACAACAAAGAAAAATCGGTGAAGCTAAACTCAATCGCTTTCTCAAAATTGCCCTGGCAGGTTCAGTAGCCGCAGGAATAGCATTAACCTTGCTAACAGTAACAGCTTGGGATGCTGCAAAGAGGGCAGAAACTCAGAAACAACAAGCTGATATTAATGCAATTCAAGCCTTAACTAAATCTAGTGAAGCCCAGTTTGCCTTAAAAGACACCGGAAACGCCTTAATAGAAGGCTTGAAGGCTGGTGGAAAACTAAAACTGGCATCTTGGGCAAAATCTGATACTCAAGTACCAACGATAGCAGCATTAAGGCAAGCAGTATATTTGCAACGTGATGAAAAGCCGGAAAATAGAGCCTTAGCAGTCAATACCCTGAAAGGTCATGAGAGTGAGGTCTATAGTGTGGGATTTAGCCCCGACGGACAACAATTGGCTTCTGGGAGTCATGACAAGACGATTATTTTATGGGATTTGGATTTAGATAATTTAGTCACCAGTGGTTGCAATTTGCTGAATAATTATTTGATTGGTAATCCTCAAGTGTTGGCAGAATTAAAAGATTGCCAAACTCCATCTCGGTTATTATTAGCAGCAACGGTGTTAGTGATCCAAGGTGAGAACTTGGCAGCAAATGATGATCTGAATGGGGCTTTAGCTAACTTCCGCACCGCCCAAGCATGGGATAAAAATTTACAATTTGACCCCCAAGCAAAAGCACAGGAGTTTGCTAACAAAGGCAAAGCTAAACGCAAGTTAGCGGAGTGAGAAAGTGTTGTCCAAAAAGGGCAAATTAGGGATTTGAAGGCGGGGAAAAATCCCTTTACTGATGCGGTGTTGAAGGAATTAACCCCACCCCATTGGTGTCAACTTAGGCTACAGATGGCTTATTTGTTGGCTTCCACACCCACCCAGAAATGAATTTCCGGGCTAATAGCGAAAGTAAACTAAAGTTTACTCAAAAATTTCCGGGTTATTTAGTCATCTTCAGATGACTTCTGCTATTAGACTGGGAATTCATTCCCAGGTGGGCTATGGGTTTTAGGTTAAGTTGACACCAATGAAGCTCTTGCTTTACCCCTACGTTTAGAATCAAACAATCCAGCCGTTTCGAGTATAACTTGTGTGTACACGATAGCCTCACAAAGGGGAGGGGACTGGATTTTCTGGTTTCCCCCCAAAGTATCGAGGGATTAAAGGGGGTAATTATCGGATATCAACAATAATTAGCATATAGTAATCCTATTTGATTTGTGAACATTCCCAGAGTCAGATCCCCGACTTCTTAGAGAAGTCGGGGATCTTGTTTTTCATAACTAATTTAGGATCGCTATATAGTCCAGGTGATTAAAAATTGCCTAATACAGTGTATATTAATAATTGACAAAATAATTAAAGGAGAAATTTACCCCATGAACAAATTATTAGATGAAACCCTATCTCATGAAATTGCCAAAGCCATCAAAAGTAAAGCTAAAAAACCTTTTGATAATGCTTATAAAGCAGTTTTAATCACCCAAGGGGCAAAGTATATTCAAGGCTTTTTAGTATTTGCTGGTCAGCCCTATAAACCAGTTGAACATGGTTGGATTGAAGTTAATGATGTAATTATAGATCCGACACTTCCTTATTTACAAAAAAATCCCCAAGAACTTTATTATTTTCCGGCTCAAGCTCTAAGTACCAAAAAACTCAAAGCCATTGTGGAAGAATCCAAAGAAGATTATCCAGAGGATGATCCTTTACCTATTTATGGTGAAGCCCCCTATGATTATTATGGTGATGTTATGTTGGGGGGGCTAGAATATTTGACAGCTTATCAAGCCGCACAGGCCAAATGTCAAGAAATCAATGGCTTAAATTTTGAAAAAAATTAGTCTCCCAGGACAGAATTTTACATTATTTTCCTCCTAAATTGTTATTTATGGGCATCTCTCCATCTCCAACTAAATCCAATCCCGAATACCGTCGTCGAGAAAATGACTGGCGGTTATTTTTACGCTTAGTCCCCTATGGTCGTCGTCATGGCAAACTATTAGCAGTATCCATGTTAATGCTTGTTCCGATTGCTGTTGCTAGTGCTATCAAACCCCTATTAGTGGGACAGGCAATTTCGTTAATTCGCAAAGAACCAAGTACATATCAATTTCTGCAAAATATCCCTCTGTGGCAAGGTTTAAATATCCTGATTGGAATGTTGCTAATAGCAACTATTATCCGCTTAGTATTAATAAGTGTCCAAGGTTATTTAGTGCAAAAATTAGGGCAAAAAATCACAGCAGATATTCGTGAAGATTTATTTACTCATGTAACATCTTTAGCTGTGCGGTTTTTTGATCAGACACCTGTAGGTAAATTGATTACTAGACTAACGAGTGATGTCGAAAGTTTAGGAGATGTTTTTTCCACTGGGGCTGTAGGCATTGTTTCTGATTTACTATCTATGGTAGTAATTGTAGGATTGATGTTTTCTATTCAATGGCAACTTGCTTCTTTGTTGATATTCATCCTGTTTCCAATAACTTGGTTGATAATTTATTTTCAACAGCGGTATCGAAGGGCTAATTATAAAACCAGGGAAGAACTTTCTGTACTCAATTCTCAACTTCAAGAAAATATTGTCGGGATTAATATAGTTCAATTATTTCGCCGCGAAAAATTTAATGTTGAGTTATTTCGAGCTGCTAACCAACGTTATATTAAGGAAGTAGATATTAGCATTTGGTATGATTCCGCAGTTTCTGCAACCTTAGAATGGGTTGGTTTAATTGCTATTGCTGGAGTATTATGGTTAGGTGGTTGGTTATTGTTAAATCAACAAATCTCCTTTGGGATTTTATCAGCATTTATTTTATATGCCCAACAATTTTTTGAACCATTACGGAATTTTGCGGAAAAGTTTACGGTGATTCAATCTGGGTTTACGGCTATTGAAAGAGTAGTGGATATTTTAGATGAACCTATCGAAATTAAAGATTACTCTCAGCCTCAAAGTGCAAATGTAGATTTTGAATTTGGCTATATTAATGAGATAGTTTCTAAGTTAGAATCTCAAGATTTTACACCCGTTCCGGCTTTGGGAGCAATTAAGTTTGAAAATGTTTCCTTTGCTTATAAAGATGATGATTATGTGATTAAGAATTTAGACTTTACCATTCACCCAGGGGAAAAGGTGGCTTTAGTTGGTCCCACAGGTGCGGGTAAAAGTTCAATTATTCGGCTGTTATGTCGTCTTTATGAACCAACCCAAGGACGCATTCTGATTGACGGTGTGGATATCCGCGAGATTCCTCAAGTGGAACTACGACGTTATATGACGGTGATTTTGCAAGAGGCTTTTTTGTTTGCTGGTGATGTTAAAAGTAATATTACTTTAGGTGATAATTACAGTTTTGCAGAAATTCAACAAGCAGCAGAAAAGACGAATGTAGCGACGTTTATTAACCAATTACCCCAAGGTTATGATACTCAATTACGAGAACGGGCGACAAATCTTTCTAGTGGACAAAAACAACTTTTAGCCTTTGCGCGGGCGGCTATTCGTAATCCCCAAATTTTGGTATTAGATGAAGCCACAGCTAGTTTAGATGTGGGGACGGAGGCTTTAGTTCAATCAGCTTTAAATCAGTTGTTAATCCAACGGACTTCAATTATTATTGCTCACCGTCTCTCAACAATTCGCAATGTAGACCGGATTTTTGTGTTGAAACGGGGGGAATTAATTGAACAGGGAAGTCATGAAGAATTGCTACAACAACAAGGATTTTATGCCACTTTGCACAATTTACAAATGTTAGGAGCTTAATCAAAGGTCTTGAAATGCAATCAAGGGCGCATAGCCTGCGCCCCTACGGGTTTTAAGATTTAAGGAAAATCAAAAATTATATTTTTCAATCTATTTCTGTGGCTATTTTGTCCCCACGTTCGAGTTCCCAAAGAATTTGATTTCCTTCCCGTCTTACCCGTGAAACTATCCAATTTCGCCACCGCCATTCATCACCTCGGCTGGTAACGGCGCTAGAGTGAACACCCATTAAGTCTGCTAATTCTGAACTGGTAATTAGGTAGCCTTTTTCGGCAATTTCGTCTGCAATCCGTAAGGTTTCCACCAAGTTGCGAAGTTGTAAAACCCTGATTTCCGTGGGTTGTTCGTTGGTTGTAGTCGCAGTTGGTGTTGTAGATTGTTCCATAGTGCTTGTATCTGATGCAGACGGACTGCTTTCTAGTGTGTTTTTATTAGTTATTGTAGAGTTTATTGGATCATTAGATACTTTTGCTGGGCTTATTTCCCCAATTTTAGGTAAATTTTCGTGAAGAAGTCCAGGTAATAATTGTTTGAGGTGAGGGATTTTATGGTTAGCGAAGGAACGCGCAATGACATCACAGCGTTCATTGCCAATATTACCAGAATGTCCGCGAACGTGTTCCCATTGTACCAGTCGGCTATTGAGTTGATCCAGGATTTCTAGGAGGTCTTGGTTTTGAACGGGATTCCCATCTGCTTTTTTCCAGCCGTTCTTTTTCCAGCCTTTTACCCATTTTGTCACACAATCAATGACATATTTACTATCTGTGTACAGGGTAATAGGTTCAGTTTGTCGAGATGATTTGAAAAATTCCAAGGCAGCGATCGCAGCTTGCATTTCCATTTTATTATTAGTGGTGTGCTGGGATGAATCACCCATTTCGTGAACTGAACCATCATGAAAATAGACAACTGTACCCCAACCACCAGGGCCAGGATTACCTGTGCAAGCGCCATCTGTATATATACTTTGAATTAGACTTTGGGTAGACATGATCAAATTAGAGAATTCTCAAGGATTGATACAGCACTTCCCGGTGTTATGAGGTACATATCTAGCGGGCAAGATGCCCGCACTACAAGAGTTTCATGATTCAACTTTGTACCTCATAAGAGCGGAAACCGCTGTATATTATTGATAACGATACATTAATTCCAAGTTCACAACTTTATTAGTGAAACCCCACTGTTGATAAAATGGTATCATCTCTGGTAAACAGAACAAAGCCATATTTTCAACTTCTTTTAATTGGGGATGATTAACGACTTCATCTAATAACTTAGCACCAAATCCCATTTTTCTGTAACTAGGTTTAACAATGACATCATAAAGAACTCCGCGATAAACAAAATCAGTTAAAACACGACAAAAAGCAATTAGTTCTTTTTCCTCATTTACTAAAGCGATGATAATATCAGATGCAGCTAACATTTTGACAACACCTGGATATATTCGGTTGTGACTCCAGAACTCATTTTTGTATAATTCCACAAGTTCGGAAATTTGGGTTTCATCTAATTGATTAACAACTTGGTAATTCATTTTTTTGATTTTATCAATCCTGTAAATCTCAAGCAGAAATTAAATTTATCTTTTTACGAAAAGCTGAAAATTGACGGCTGAATGCTGACAATATAAACGGTATTTGGGTCTTAGGGACTTGTTATGCTAAATTATTTTTTTTAAATCCCAAGATCCTTGTTATATAAGGATTTTACATTAATTCATTGGTTATTTTGACAAATTTGGTATCAAAAACAATAAAATCCTTTATTTATATGGGTTGTGGGGTAAATAAACTCATATTTGGCATAACAGGTACGGAAGAACCCGGTATTTTTGCTCTCATTTTTTCAGCATAAGCTTGATATTCTGCTATTTGTTGTTTAATTTCCGAAAAATGATCATGGTAATAATTAACTTAAATTAAAAAAAATTAACATAGATGACAAATCATAACTAACATCATCTTTTATTAATTTCATTAGACACAATTAGTTGTATGATATGAATGATAGGCAACCTGGTTGTCACTTCACGTAGTTAGGCGTAAATAAACTTAATATTAATCACTCTTCTGCTTGTTGGTATTAGTTTTACTGCTAATCAGTTAATTTATGCCTAAATACTTAACTTGGTTATTTAGCACATCAGAAAAAAACATTCTGATAGCTTGCCTGACGCAGCCATAGCTCAATACTAGCAGCAAAAACCACAAAAACCTTCACGACAAAGACGGAAAAATGATCCAAAAAATTTTGTTAGCTGTCTCCGGTTTGGGACACGCGGAAGAAATGCTCAAGAACTTGAAAGAACTACCTTCATTTCGAGGAGCAAGAGTCACAGTTCTCCACGTTGTCACCCCACAAAGCACTGCGGCTGTAATGACCGACAAATGGGAAGAAGGGGGCAAAATTCTCGCTAAGGCTATTCAGTATTTAAACTTAGATCCCAGCCAAGTTTCTTCTATTTTACGTCAAGGTGATCCCAAGGATGTAGTTTGTCAAGTCGCTGACGAAATGGAAGCTGACTTGATTATTATGGGTTCACGGGGAATGAAGCGGCTACAATCTATTTTCTCCAATTCCGTCAGTCAGTACGTTTTCCAACTGTCTTCCCGTCCCATGTTGCTAGTGAAAGATGACATTTATGTCAAAAACATTAAGCGCATTATGGTGGCCATGGATAATTCTGAATCTGCCAAAAACTCTTTAAATTTGGCTTTGTTCTTACTTAGGGGTGTTGCGGGTGGACAATTGGTTTTAGCTAATGTTAATGCAGATTTAGGTGGTAAATTATCAGGTATTACTGATCTTAAACCAGAGAGAAATTCTGTGTTAGGAATGGCTGTGGCAGAGGCAGAAAAGCAATCTGTAGCAGTGCGTTGTATTACTAGCAGTGGTAAACCTGGGGAAGAAATTTGTCGTTTAACTAATGAGTTGAATATAGACTTATTATTGATTGGTTCCCCGGACCGTCGCCCATCTATTGCTAAGAGTTTTGTTGATATAGATCGGCTCATTGGCTCGTCTTTATCTGACTATGTTCGTGTTAATGCTACCTGTCCAGTTCTCTTGGCACGTACTATTGGATAATGTCTTCATAATAGCAATACCTTGTCCATTTTTTGTAGGTCGGGTTAAGCGACAGCGCAACCCGACGCTTATGTTGGGTTATGGCTATGGCTCCTACGTCGCCACGCAAGCTATCGCCACACTTCGTGAACGTACCTCAACCCAACCTACAAGTCAAGACTTTTTTTGATTTGGACAAGGTATTGTAATAGCGATGACTAAATAAAAACCCCTACACTATATTAGTTTAGGGGGGTTTTTATTTTATAGCCCAAGTATTAACTATCTTTTCCACCGATTTTAAAATGCTCACAAAAGCTAATAGCTGTTCGCAAGGCTGTTAATTAACCTTCAGTCTTGGAGGTTTGGATGTAAAGCATGATTAAAAACACGGCGGGTACTAATACGAACAAAATGCTCGCTACGAAACCCAAATCATTAACTTGCATAGCAAGATAGCCTTTTGTGTAATTTCGAGTCAACTATTCTAGAATAGCATCATCCATGACAGAGTGAAGCCAAATTTTTTTATCAGCCTTTAAGGTTTGGTAATGACGGTAACTGGTCCATTAACTAGAGTTTGACAAGCGAGACGGTAGTTATCAGGCTTGTTTTTGAATTTTTTGGTTTCTAAATCTGTACGCGGAGACAGGTTTTCTAATCCTTCAGTGATTTGGACAACGCAAGTAGTACATTGTCCAGCACCACCACAATTGGTCATTTTGCCGAAAAATTTATATATATCAATGCCATTTTCTACAGCTTTAAGTCGGAGATTAGCACCATCTGCGGCGACTATTTCTTGATTTTCTTTAACAAATCTGATATTTCCCATCGTAGCTTCCTGGTAATTTAGTATGTGACTGGATTAATTATATGGATTTATTGCAAAATATTAAGAACTATTAATTTTACCAAAAAATAGGACAGGTGGATGTTACCTGCCCAAAAAATTGGCAATGGGTAATTTATCTAAAACCCACTGCTGCTTGCCAAACAAATGCAAGTAACAAGAAGAAGACGGGAATAACAGGTAAAACATCTACCAAGGGGTCGAAGATTTGGTAAGCTTCAGGCAATTTTGCGAGTAATAGTGCTGCTTCCATGTTTGTTTAAATCCACCTAATAATCAAATACAGATTTTATATCAATACCTTGTCCAAATTAGAGAAAGCCTTGATTTGTAGGTTGGGTTGAAGGATGAAACCCAACATGAGCGTTGGGTTGCGCTGTCGCTTAACCCAACAAAGCAGAAAATGGACAAGGTATTATTATATGCGAGATATATTTTATCATGATTAGCTCAATGATCAGTCCTCAGTTTTTTCTAAATCAATTGCTGATGGTTCTAACCAATGACCAAAATCTGTGACAAAACGATCGCTCAAAATTGATGCGCGAATCTTTTGAGTAAAGCGAATTAATTCGGTGATGTTATGAATAGTCAACAAAGTATATGCTAATATTTCCTGCGATCGCACTAAATGAGATAAATAAGCCCGACTGAAATTTTCACAGGTATAACAAGGACAAGTTGCATCCAATGGTGTAAAATCTTCACGAAACTTAGCATTTTTGATATTCCAGCGTTCACCAGCAACAATAGCTGTTCCATGTCTAGCCCAGCGGGTGGGAATAACGCAATCAAATAAATCTACCCCAGAAGCGATCGCTATGGCCATTTCTCGATAAGTTCCCACACCCATCAAATAACGGGGTTTATTCACCGGTAACAACGGCGCTGTAGTTTGGACAATTTGCGCCATTAAATCCGTTGGTTCACCCACGCTGACCCCACCAATGGCATATCCCGGCATATCCAACTGCGCCAATTCTTGAGCAGCACGGGCGCGTAAGTCTAAATATACTCCCCCCTGGACAATGGGAAACAATGCCTGATCCTGGCGTTGATGGGCGGATATAGAGCGTTTTAACCAGCGATAGGTTCGGTCAGTGGCGGCTTCAACTTCCTGACGAGTGGCAGGATAGGGAGGACATTCATCAAAAGCCATGATCACATCCGCCCCTAAAATATTCTGAATTTCAATAGAGCGTTCTGGCGTTAATTTAATGATTTGCCCATCATGAGGAGAACGGAAAGTTACACCTTCTTCAGTAATTTTTCGCATTTCGCTCAGACTGAAAACCTGAAATCCACCAGAATCGGTGAGCATTGGTCCAGACCAACCCATGAACTTATGTAGTCCACCACCACCAGCAACAATGGCTTCTCCCGGTTGGAGATGTAAATGATAGGTATTAGCTAAAACCATCTGCGCTCCTGTTGCTCCCAGTTGGGCAGGGGTGATAGTTTTGACATTAGCTAATGTTCCCACAGGCATAAACCTGGGTGTTTCTACAATTCCGTGGGGAGTAGAAAATATTCCGGCTCTAGCTTTGGTCTGGCTACAGGTAGCGAGACTTTCAAAGGAAAAATTGGCGCTCAAGGCAAAAATACTAATTAGCTAAATTTATCCATCAACTTAACATTTTTGGTGTTACTTAGGGCGTTCGTGGGGGTTTTTGTCTTGTGAGGGTCATACCCCGCAATCCACTATGACCCCAAAGAGGATATGATTTCTTTAGTTAAGGTTTTGTGATACCGCCTTTCTTCTCAGGAATTACGCAAAATATCCCTCAAACCCTCATTTCTCTGTGTTCTCTGTGCCTCTGTGGTTCGTTATTCCATGAATTATGCGTAAGTCCTACTTCTACCTCATTCTTTCTCCTGACGGTCACTGAGCGAAGTCGATAGCGTAGCGTGGCGTTAGCCATAGTGCTGACTCCTTTAAAAAGAATCACAGCAGTCGTCATCAATTTCCGCATCCCATCTAGCTGCTAAGACTTGATCCATCATCGCTTCTATAACCGTAACGTTAAATTGGCGATCGCGTCTTGCTTGTAAAGGAGTAGAAAGAGGAATCAACCGTAAACACATTTCCTCTTGAACTAAGTCGAAGTAGGTTTCTTGTTGTGGAGATAGTTTTAACTCCAGATAATCAAAACTATCCACATTCACATATAGTGCATTATTGGTGACTAAGGTAGAGCGATGGGAATTAGCGAATACTTCCATTACATCCCCGTCACCCTCACTCAGTAGCTTATTTTCTTGGGTGTAGATGTAGTGGACTCTACCTAAATCATTCAGCAATCGGCGGATATCGAGTTTGTTGACAACTATGCCCATGTTGACTATACACGGAGCTGGCGTTTTGGTGTGGGGTAGATGATGACTCATAGAGAAATAGCGGTTTATGAAAGGTGAGTGACAACGCAGCCAGACTATCAATGAGATGGATTGTTAATTTCCCATAGTTCCAAAATATCAAGTTTAGGAGGCGATCGTCTCATCTTTTGAGGTAGATTGTCAGTCTGGGAGTGATTTATGATGAGAACATTTATATTCATGAATACTGGAAGTATTTGACTAATGGAACTCTATATAAAGTATGGCTAACGTTTTGCGCTGGTGGCAACAGCAATTGCTAAATTTAGTTGCGGCTGTGATTTTCTATACAGCTATTCCCTTACCCTATCTGCAAAATTTGGACTTCCAGAAGGTTGCTTGTTTTGCACCGGTGATTGGGTTAATGATTGGGGGGATTTTAGGTGGATTAGATACGGGAATGAATTATTTGGGTGTCCCCGTGCTAACTCGTAATGCTTTGGTAGTAGGTGCGTGGATAGCAATTACGGGAGGGTTACATTTAGATGGTGCGATGGATACGGCTGATGGTTTAGCGGTGGGTGATCGGAAACGCAGGTTAGAGGTAATGATGGATAGTGCTACAGGTGCTTTTGGGGCAATGTCCGCTATTGTGATTATTATTTTGAAAATAACAGCTTTAACAGAAATAGCTGAAAACCATTATTTTGTATTAATGGCTGCTTGTGGGTGGGGACGTTGGGGACAACAAATGGCTATTTGTCAATATCCTTATCTGAAACCGACTGGTAAGGGTGCATTTCATAAACAAGCTATTCGTTCTTATTTGGATTTGTTACCAAGTTTATTTTTATTGTTAGGTTTGAGTGCTGTTGTTTGGTTAATTAATCCGCAGAAGTTAGTTTTGGCTGTGGGGATGGTTTTATCTGGGAGTGTGATTTCTGTTATTACCGCAGCTTGGTTTAATTATCAGTTGGGTGGACATACAGGAGATACTTATGGCGCTGTGGTGGAGTGGACTGAAGCGTTGTTTTTGTGTGTAATTACCAGCTTTTGAAATATGAAGTAGTTTCTAAAAGCTTTACAGTAATGGATAAAATCTAAATACCTAAATATTTGTCTGAACTTCGATTGACATTTTGTATCACATTTGGTAAGATAATCTTACTAAACGTAATATAGTGTGCCGCACTATGACCCCAGAAAATGTAAAGGTCAAGCTGATAGAAGTGTTTCAAGAAATGCAGACTGATTGCGGATATCAAGATCAACTAATTACGGGAACAACCTGTCCTTTAGATGATTTAGGGTGGTTTGATAGTTATCTATCTCTTACTGCTATGGCTATGCTGTCTACTGAATTGAATGTAGACATCCCAAATGATATAAACATTTTTCTTTCAGAGGATGGCACGCGGCGACTCACTATCAACGAATCAGTTGATGTAGTTTGTGAAATCGTCAGTAAAGGGAATAAAAAAATATGACTGAACTAAAAGACAAAAAAGCAATTATCGCTTCTCGCATTCGGGAAGCTCGTAAAATGGCTGGTCTCTCTCAGGCACAGGTAGCTAAAATCCTTGAACTACATCGCCCCTCTGTTTCTGAAATAGAGGCCGGGAACAGAAATGCTTCTGCTGAAGAGATAGCAAAACTTGCAGAAATTTTTGATGTAAGTGTGGCATGGCTACTTGCTGAAGGTGTGGATAAAGTTGATATTCATGACAATAAACTTCAGCTCGCTGCCAGAGAACTCCAAAAGCTTAAACCAGAAGATTTAGAACGACTATTAATATTACTTGCTTCCATGCGAACAGGGAGAGATAATTTGTGATTAGTAATATTAGTTACTTTGATATTAAGTGTGGGGAAAAATCTGTGGTTAATCAAAAGCAAGAATTGGCTAAACAGGCCATGCGTAAATCAATAGAAATTCGGACACAAGCTGGTTTAGACCTCAAAAGTCCAATTTGTATCTATAACTTATGCGACAAACTTAACATTAAAGTTCGATTTGTTAACATCAGTATGGAAGGTATGTATCTAAAAGAAAATGAACCACAAATATTACTTTCCGCGTTACGTCCTCTTACTAGACGTAATTTTACCTGCGCTCATGAACTCGGACATCACGTTTTTGGACACAGTTCAACCATTGATGAACTGATAAAAGATTCTGAAAAATCTAAACCTTTCTATCCTGATGAGTTTTTGGTTGACTGCTTTGCAGGTTTCTTACTCATGCCAACTTTGGGCATAAGAAAAGCATTTACTTCTCGTGGTTGGGATATTTCTTCCGTAACACCACTTCAGATTTTCACAGTTGCCTGTAGTTTTGGGGTTGGGTACGAGACTTTGATCAATCACATGACTTATTCGTTAACAATTATTAATCGCACCCAAGCTGATTTACTTCTCAAATTTACACCTAAATCTATCCGCCAAGAAGTTATTGGTTTTTCATCAACAGAGCCATTAATTATTGGTGATAAAGATTGGTCAATGACTACACTTGATGCTGAGGTTGGAAGTTATCTGCTTCTACCTAGCACAGCAGAAGCAACAAATGGAACTATCAATTTTAAGGAAAATCGCCTACAAGGTCGTCTCTTTCGAGCTAACCGTCCTGGGATTGTGCGTGTCTACTGTCCTGATGCTGATTGGGCAGTTCTTGTACGTATTTCTCGTGATCAGTTTGTTGGATTAAGTCAATATCGCCACCTTGAGGAGCCAGAAGATGAGTAATAGTGTACCTATCATTATTAATGAAAGAAATCTCTCCTATGCTTGGTGTCGTGCATTTCTCCATATTATTGATAATCCTGGAAAGGAAATTTCTCCACTAATAATCAGCTTGACAGGCTTTAACCAAGGCATTCCTAATGAAGATTCATCTATTCGAGATGCACTTGATAACTGCCTTAAAGATAACAAAGAACAAAGCATCCACACAGTTGCAAATACAATTTTCCCTAGCTCTTTATGGAGAAAGTCTAAATACGACCGGGAAAAATTTTTTGACATCTATATTGATACATTGCCAAGAATTAAAGCTCTTGCTAAATCAAAAAACAGGCGTGGACTTTATTTTGAAAGATTAATTTCTTTTGGTTGTGGTCCCCACAATGGCAACCAACTTGAACACATCATTTTTGAGTACAAGTCAGATCCAACAATTAGAAGAAGTATGTTCCAGGCTTCTATTTTTGATCCAGGACGTGACCATGTTCCTAATAGTCGTCAATTAGGTTTTCCTTGCTTACAGCACATTAGCATTGTGCCAAATAACAAAGATAAAACTCTTGTTTTAAATTCTTTCTATGCTACTCAACAACTTTTCGATAAAGCCTACGGTAACTACTTAGGATTATGTAGATTAGGCAATTTCATGGCTCAGGAAATGGGTCTAATTTTTGACCGTATGAATTGCTTTATAGGTGTAGAAAAGTTAGATACAATTGGAAAAAGATCATCAACTTTAGTTCCAGTTATAGATGCTAGTCGAAATACAGCTAACAAGTGGCAAATAGAAGAATAGAGAAGATATATCTTTTTGTAAACAAGCTTAACAAAATCTTTTTACGGATGATATTCATTTACTAATTTAAGGAAACAGAGATATTTCTTGAGAGAAATAAAATGGTAACAAAACGTCAGAAACAGTCCATTGAAAATACAGAGCAGGGCAAACAATTAAGTCTTAATATTGGCGATAGTGGTCAAAAACCAATTTCATCACCGGTCATTATTTCACATATTTCACCCATCAAGCCTACAGTTGTATTCAATACTTATTGGCAGTTTGCTGCGGAACGACAAAAGATTTTTTTTAAAAAACTAGAAAATGCTCCAATGCCTTGGACTGATGATCCAATTCTTTCTACATACAAGTTTACAAACGCTTATCGTGCAAGTGATCGTACCAGCCAGTATTTAATACGCAATGTTATCTATCGTGATGATCTACCATCCTCAATTAATGAGGTGTTCTTTAGAATTATCCTCTTCAAAATTTTTAACAAAATTGAAACTTGGCAGCTTTTAGAAAATAATATTGGTCACATTACTTATACTGACTATTCATTTGAACGCTACGATAAAATTCTCACAGAAACCATGCAGTCGGGTCAGACCATCTATTCTGCGGCCTATATTATGCCATCAGGTGGTAAAACATTTGGATATACTACAAAACATCGTAATAATCTTAAGTTAATTGAGAAAATGATGGCGGATAATCTGCCACAGAAACTCGCAGATTCACGAAATATGCACCAAGGTTTCGATTTACTGCTTAGTTATCCAACTATTGGCGATTTTTTGGCATATCAGTTTATAACTGATGTCAACTATAGCGAGATTACTAACTATAGCGAGATGGCGTTTGTCGTTCCTGGACCTGGTGCGCTTGATGGTATCCGCAAATGTTTTCTTGATCTGGGAGGCCTAAACGAACCAGAAATTATTAAATTTATGGCAGAGCAACAAGAATCAGAGTTTGAGCGATTAGGACTCAATTATCAGTCACTTTGGGGGCGTAAACTGCAATTAATTGACTGCCAAAATCTATTTTGTGAGGTAGATAAATATTCTCGTATGAAGCATCCTGAGATATCAGGAATATCAGGAAGAACTCGTATAAAACAAAAGTATTCAGTTAACGTAGAACCAATTAATTATTGGTATCCACCTAAATGGAAAATTAACCAAGCTATTGAAGAATATACCAAAATTCAAGTTGCTGGACTATCTAAATCTAATTAAAATCTCAGGTTAAAATCTCAGGGTAAAGAGTGAATGATGGATTTTTCTGAATATCAACAAGAAGCACTGAAAACGGATCAAGTTCCTGATAAAAATGGAGATGGATTAATCATCCCCTTGCTTGGTTTAGTAGGCGAAGCTGGCTCACTCCTGACTGAATATAAAAAACATCTTCGAGATAAAGATGCTCATAAACTTTTCAAAGATTGTGTTGCAGAAGAATTAGGCGATTTACTTTGGTATATTGCTAATGTAGCAAGTAAGTTTGATCTAGATTTAACAGAAATTGCACAAAGTAATTTGAACAAATGTCGTGATCGTTGGGGAAGAAGAGATTTAGCACAAACAGATGGTAAACGTACAGAATATTTATTTGATCATGACTTTCCAGAATACGAGCGTTTTCCCCGAACATTTGAAATCAATCTTACTGAAGAAATCGAAGATAATTCAGTGAAGGTGAGAGCATTTATTAATGGTAAACAGATTGGCAATTACCTCACAGATAACTCATATTCCAGTGATGGCTACCGCTTTCATGATGTTTTTCATCTGTCGTATGTTGCCGTTTTAGGTTGGTCGCCAGTTATGCGGAGTAATCTAAAACTTAAACGAAAAAGCAATCCTCGCACTGACGAAGTTGAAGATGGCGGTCGGGCAGCAGCTATTGAAGAAGGCATATCAGCACTCGTATTCAGCTATGCTAAAGATCACGGTTTCTTGGAAGGAGTTTCAGAAATAGATGAACAACTGTTAAAGATTATCAAAAATATGACCTTGGATTTAGAAATTTCTAAGTGTTCACTTGGTGATTGGGAAAAAGCAATCTGTATGGGCTATGAAGTCTGGCGACAAATAGAGAAGAATCGCGGAGGTATAGTTGTTATTAATATGGATTCCAGTTTTATAGGGTATAAAGCAAAATAAATAACTCAATAACTACTTGATTGGTTGCAGTTTTGTCGTCTTGAGTTCAAACTTATCTGCCCAATTTCTTCAAAAGGGTGTAAGCTGTCACGCATCTAGTTTTTTAGCTTGAACTAGGCTCTAGAAGGGTTTTAGCCTCCAAATTATACAATTTAAATGCGCGACAGCTTACCAGTTCTAACTTTTAATACCTTCTTAGTAGATGTGCTAGAGAAAACAAATGACGAGCGCGAAGTGTGCCTTTGGCATCGCTGTTTTCTCAGTTCAGTGATGATGAGGGCGATCACAATAATGGTAATAACAAGGGATTTTCTGTGGCACAATTAATAGTAATGATGATCACCCAATTTATAGAGGTTAATCCATGCTAAAAACCGTTCAGGGAATTTATAAAGATGGAAAAATCCAACTTGCTGAAATACCAAAGGACATTCACGAAGGCACTGTATTAGTTACATTTCTAGAAAACAAAACTAGAACTTGGTCAAATCTAATTTTGCAACATCAAGGTTTTGCAGATAGTATTACCTTTGAGTCCTATCGAAACGAATTGCTGCCACCTGATGAAACCATATTTTCAGTTTAATATTTTTAATTGAATTTATGCAATATTTACTTGATACTTGTGTAGCTAAATATCGCCAAATTGTCCGCGAGTTACTAATTTCTCATGCGACAATAAACGAGCCAAATAATGTTAGAATAAAATCACCCCTCTTAGATTTAGCTATGCGTGCGATTGAAACCACTGGTATCCTAAATACCCAAGGGCAAATCAAACTTGATCATCCCATTCCCCAAGCAAAGGACAGGGTTGTGCGCGTCATTCTTTTAATGCCAGAAGATGAACTTAATGAACAAACTTGGTTAGATGCTGTTTCCAATAACCCTAGCTTTGCTTTTCTGCATGATCCAGAAGAAGATATTTATACCCTGAAAGATGGACAACCTATAGCCTATGAAGGGTAAAATCGTTTTAATTCAATTTCCCTTTGACGATTTATCTTCCAGTAAAGTCCGTCCTGCCTATTGTCTAACCAATACAATTGGAGCATATCAGCACATTATTTTTGCCCTCATCACCAGCCGTATTCCCGAAAATCCCCTTCATACAGATATTATTCTCAGACCAGAAAATCCAGATTTTATTATGAGTGGTCTTCGTAAATCATCAACCATCAGACTTGATCATTTGGTAACACTTCGATCCTCACTTATTCAGCGTGAGCTAGGCTTATTATCGTTAAAAACTCAAATCTTAATTGTGGATATTTTGTGTGATATTTTACATTCCTAAAAAGCGTTCTGAGATTAATCCATACTAAAAACTATTCAGAGTATTACAGAGATGAATAAACTCAGAAACAAGGTAGTACAACGTTTGGAAGTCATCCCTGATGATAAATTACCAGAAGTTCTTAGCTTTTTAAATTATCTAGTTTGGCAAAGCGAAAATCCTCAAACTCAAGAAGATATAGACTGGCTAGAAAGCGACTTATCAAGTTTAGAAAAATATGAACCCTATGAATGGCAAGAAGGAGAATTAGAAGCAGGAATACCCGTTAAATTTATCGCTGAAACAGGAAAAGTTAAAATAGGTATATGACAGAGCGTATTTTACAAGTTGGTGATGTTGTAACTGTCAAATTTCCTAGTCAGCTTCCCAGTGGGAGAGAACAAGAAGGTTTCAGACCGGCAATTATTGTCGGGTTGCCAAGTCGTTTAGGAAAACTGCGCTTTCCTCTTGTTTTCGTTGTACCAATGACAACAGATAGAGGGCAAGAATGGGCTGTGAACTCCCCTGATTTATATATGCAATTTTCGGCTGGTGTCGCTGGATTAAAATCACCGTCAATTGCTTTATTAGATCAAATGCGTGCAATTGATGTTTCTCGGATTGTGGCATATCGTGGTAGTCTGACATCAGACATATAAGTTTTTTCAATCTCTCTTTTTCAAAAAAATCACATCCTTGTGTTTATTGAGAATATTCTGAGTTAATTCTCAAGATTATTGAGAATGTAATCAATAAGCTAACGAGTTTACTAGGGTATTGACATCTTGAAATTTTGTGCTATTGTCAAGATATATAATTAGCGGATTTTTATATTCAAAATTGATGTTCCAAAATCCAGGGAATAAATTCCCTGTCTTATAGCTAAAGTCGGTTAAAACCGACTACTGAGAACATAAAATTTTATTTTCTTAGTTTTATTGAGTATAATTTGTGATAAATTAATCAAAAACTGCCTGCTTCTGCTTCATATATGATTACTTGAATTTTCATAATTTATTTCGTTTAACTCATCAATTCAATTATACCCAATTAAGGATGGATTGAACGCGCAAACCCTACTTCACAGGTTGCAGTTTTGTCACCTTGAGTTTAAACTTCCCTACCCCAGTTTCCCCAAAAGAATGAACGCGCACAATGTAAGTTCCTGTTTCTGTAATGCGGGTAAATAATAGAGAATTGCTTGTACCGTCGGGAGCATCATCATTTTCTCCTGCTGTTGAACCATTGGGTGCTAATAGTGTAATAATGCTGTCAAAGTTTTCCGATGACAAATCAATAGATAAATTATCACCCTGATTTAATTTTATTGCATAATCACGAGCAAATCCCCCTTGTCCTGTGGGAATATCTTTGTTTGATAAAGTATCAGAAATTTCTGTCAAATTAGTTAACGGAATAGGGCTATATAACTTATTTTGTGCTGAGGCTGTTTTGATCCAAATCCCCATTGTTAGCAATGTAATAGGAATAATTAAGATGTTTCTGAAACCCACTGCAAAAATCTTTCTCATAAATTGAAATACTGTTCCCAGAAATACAGGGTAACTAATCTAATATAGCTTTATTTTTCTTTATTTGTCGTGGCAACAGCAGCTACACCCCAGACTGTAATTTGATGTTGTTCAAGAGTCTGTACAGCAGCTATAACCGTAGCGCCAGTAGTATAAATATCATCCACTAATAAGATTGGTATATGGGGATGACGACGCAAATCTTTACCAATCACAAAAGCATTTACTAAATTTTCTTGTCTTTGGGCTGGGGATAAATTAAATAGGGCTTCAGTTTCCTTAATGCGTTCTAAACCATTGACTTTTAATTTGTATCCTGTCACATTACAAAAACCTTCAGCTATTAATGCAGCTTGATTAAAACCCCGTTGTTTTTGTTTTTTGGGGTGCATAGGGATAGGAACAACTAAAAGCTGTTGTTGTGGTTGCGGTGAATGTAATAACCATGATTCCCCTAACCATTCTCCTAACACATAACCAATTTGTGGCTGATTCTCATATTTTAATGCAGCGATCGCTCTTTTGACTGCACCACCATAATTTCCCCACACAAATATTGGTAATGGTTGTTTCCATAAATAAGCAGGATTTGGTTTGTGACAACTTTGAATTTGTTTGATGCAATATGGACAAAGTTCCCTGGGTGTAGGACGTTGACACAGGGGACAAGAGGATTTAAGAAAAAGACTCAGAAGGTTTTTGAATATCTTGATCATAGATATTTTACATAGACTAAATCACATCTGCTAGTTTCTACACCTGTTGTTGGTAGATAACCATTACTTTCATAAAGTTTAACAGCTTCAGCTAAAATACTGGCGGTTTCAATCCAAATTTGCTTAAATCCCCGCAAAGCAATTGCTGTTTCCAATTGTTGTAATAAATATTTTCCTAATCCTAAACCGCGTACTTTTGGTAAAAGATACATTTTTCTAATTTCTACAGCTTTTTCGCCGCGATTTATGGGATAATAGGCAGCAGTCCCGACAATCTGATTTTGATGTTCAATTACCCAAAATTCTCCACCAGTTGCTAAATAATATTCTTCAATATTTAATACATCCTTGTCTGCTTCTTCTGGTTGCCAAGGTAAACCATATTCTGATAATATAGAACTAATAACTGTGGCTGCAAAAATGCGGTCTTTTTCTTGCCAATTGCGAATGATAAAATCTTGGTATTGATACATAAATTTAGTCCATTAAATTAGAATACTATTTAGGAAATTTCTATGGTGTTTTGGATGATTAATCTAAAACCTGTTTCATCCTTAAATTTATCCATTCTTGTAATTTGTGAAGACTGAAAAGTAGGTTTTTTGTTATTAGCTATATATGCCTTTTTAGATTTATAAATTTCTAAATCATGATTTGCAATAAAAACATTAATTGTATTTTTTAATTGTTTCTCTCCCTTTACAACCCAATTATTTCTATAATTTTTCTCTTTTAATTCCACGAAAATAAGATGATTGTTGTAAGTCAGCATACCATCACAACGGTTATCCATTGTACCATCTGATCTGAGAATTTCAATACAATTATCAATAGCGGTAAATATCACCTCTATTTCTTGATTATTTTCAACAATAGCAATCCATTTACTACAATCAACAGTGTCAATATAAGCAGTATCTTTATCTTTGTTAGGATCATCACAAAGTCCAAATTTATACTGATTTGTCTGACTTTGACAATTAGCATCAAAAAAATTTATACTCATATTTGTTCCTCAATTTCTAGTAAATCATCAAAAAGGTTATTAGTCTCTGCTAAGAAAGTATTGAGATAATTTTCATCAGTAGGTAATCCTTCATAAGTAGAAAGTTTGATAATTTCTCCTGTCTCTGTTAATTCATATACAATTGAATCTTTATCAGATACACAAGATACTTGAGGAACAATATTTTCTAGTTGTTCTTTTAGTAAATTGCTGTTTGGTAAATCTAGAATTTTCTGTAAAACCTGATATCCCTTGATTGCTAATGTCAGATAATTAATAATATAAGGACTGTGGGTAGTGAGAATTAGTGTATTACCTTCTGTAAGGTTAGCAAATTCTAATAATTTATATAAAACGTCTTTTTGCGATTTTGGAAACAGGTTTTGTTCTATTTCTTCAACAATATTTAAAAAACATTCATTTTTATATTTAGAAGATAATACTTCCAAAGCAGCTTTTTTAACTTCCTCAGAAAGATTATCATTGGATAGGATTCTTTCGATTTCTATTTTTAATCTTTGTTGTTCTTCTCCACTCAATTCACTTTGGGAAGAATCTTTATTTTGACCAATAGACAACGCAATATTTCTAGAAACTAAAAACAAAGGAATAAAAGACTGAAACCCGCTTGAAGATTCGGAAATATTTAATTTATAATCCTGTCCTAGAATATTTAAACTACTATTAATTTTATCAAATTCCAACTTTACATCACCCACTGGTAAAGTCAGACTTTCTGATAATTCCTGTTGTGAACGCTCTAATTCCTCAAAAAAAGTAGATAATGATTGAGGCAACCCTTTTACTTTTTCAGCACCCTTGACAACACTAAAAAAGTTTCGTTCTGCCGGAATATACATGATTTTAGGTACAAAATATTCTTTGGGAATATTATTAATAATACACAGACTATTGAAAATGATTGCTTCAAAATTTCTGGAATCAATGTTTAATTTCCTATCTTGAAAAGAAAAATTAAAAGCATTTCCTAGATATTCAATTTCAGTTTCTGGCAAGAAATAGTTTTTTAAATTGTGATAGTTACAATATGTTTTAATAAACTTATTATAGTTTTTCACGTCTTTTATTTCTAAATTTCCACGATATAACTGTTTTTCCAACCAGCTAAATGTTGAAATTAACTTAGCAATACTACTTTTTCCCGTTCCTTGATTACCGATAAAAACAGTAATTTTGCGAATGTCTATAAATCCATTATTTTCTGCAAAACCCGACTTAATTGGTCCGAAATTTTTAACTTTTATTTGACTCATATATCATCTTTATTTGCTGTATTTACTTCGTTTTCCTTTTCTAGTAAAAACATTATAATTCAAAATCTGATTAACAATAATTTATTTTTCATAATAAAAACGCCCCCCTCGTGGAGAGCGTTTTTTATTTAACTAGACTCTAGTTATTAACCGTTGATAGCAGGAGCGCTTAAAGCAACAGGAGCAACG
>NZ_VIKZ01000037.1:0-11195 GCF_009711985.1 Dolichospermum sp. UHCC 0260
TGTCAAAAAACTCATTTGAGAATTTGATAGATTAACTTTGAATTCAAGACCCAAGTTCTTTAACTTTAAATAGTAGGATATAAAAATGACTAGTAACTATGACTCCATAGCCAAAGAGTATAAAGAATCCAAAGAATTGCCGATGCGTTTACATATAGAAGCATATACATATTTTAATATGCTTGGCAATTTGGCGGAAAAATCAATTCTGGATCTGGCTTGTGGAGAAGGATTTTATACCAGAAAGTTTAAAGATCAAGGTGCAGCAAAGGTTGTAGGGGTAGACATTTCCCAAAAAATGATTGAATTGGCAAGAGAAGAAGAAACTAGAAAATTTCAAAATATTGAATATATTCTTGGTGATGTACTTGAACTCGGTGAAATAGGCAGCTTTGATTTGGTAGTTGCTTCCTATCTCCTAAATTATGCCCGAAGTTCAGAAGAATTACTCAAAATGTGTAAAAGTATATTTGCCAATCTTAAACCTGGTGGTCGTTTTGTTACTATTAATAGCAATCCCTCTCAAGCACCTGTATCATATCTGAAAACTGAAAAATATGGATTTATTAAAAGTATAGATTCACCACTAATCGAAGGTACACCCATAAAATATACATTTATTAATAATCATAAATTCACCTTTGATAACTATTACCTCAGCATTCCCACTCATGAATGGGCATTTCAGAGTGTCGGTTTTAAAGAGGTTCGCTGGCAATTACCAATAGTCTCACCTGATGGAATAAAAGAATTTGGGCAAGAATTTTGGCAAGATTTCCTTGATTCTGTGCCAATAATTGGTATTGAATGTTTTAAGTAAATCTACAAAATCCACCATCGTTTTAATATCCATGTTTGCGTCTAACGGGGCGACGATGAAGCTAGGAATAAGACAGGATAAGCTCCATACCCCTTAAACCCCCTTGATGATACTTAGGGCTTGCTGAATAAGTTGTCTGTGAGGGCAGGGAACTCTTAACTGGGAACAGGGAAGAGGTTTTGGGCAACTTTACTTTTCCTGATATATTACTCTTCGAGAAGCCGCTCCGCGTCTACGGTTTTTTTTCCGTTCACCTACTTATAATAAACTAAAAATATTAAATGTTTTTATGAAGACACGCCCAGGAATTTTATTACTTACTTTAGTCATACCTGGTTTATTGGTAGTATTGATATCCCTTTATTATTTTGGTACTGATTATGACGCACTAATAAAAGCTGAAAATTATTTAGAAAAATTGGTAAAAGAGGAAAAGCCTAATGAAAGAACTTTACAATTTGCATATCATCGAGCTTTAGCCCATCGAATTAATGTTTTTGCTGATGCTACTTGGGGATTATTGGGAGGTGTGATTACAGCAGTGGGAATACATGGTTTAGTGATGTTGAAGGAGAAAGATTAAAACACTTCCTCCTATTAATTTAAACGGCTGAATTTTCCATTTTCCAAGTTGCTAAATCTGCTAAAGAGCGATCGCGGTAACGTCCGTATTTTTCCGGTTTACTCTTAATTTTCACACCCAAATCTGGCACAATTCCAAAATTAGGAGCCATCGGTTGAAAATGTTTTGGTGCAGCGGATCTGATAAACTCAAATAATGCCCCCATCATGGTTGTAATAGGTAAAATTAGAGGTTCTTTTCCTAAAGCTAACCGCGCTGCATTTGTTCCCGCTAACCAACCTCCCGCAGATGCAGCAGTATAACCTTCTGTTCCTATTAATTGTCCCGCAGCTAATAAAGTTGGACGTTCTTTAAATTGCAAACTTGCAGACATCAACTGCGGTGCATTTAAAAAAGTATTGCGGTGCATTACTCCTAATCTGACAAACTCGGCTTTTTCCAATCCAGGTATCATTTGAAATACTCTTTTTTGTTCACCCCACCGCAAATTAGTTTGAAATCCGACCATATTCCAAAGTTGACCGGCTTTATCTTCTTGTCGTAATTGAATTACCGCATAGTTACGTTCTCCATTGCGAGGATCAGATAAACCCACTGGTTTGAGAGGTCCATAACGCATGGTATCTTCACCTCTTCTGGCCATTTCTTCAATTGGTAAACAAGCTTCAAAAAATTTCGCTGTTTCTTTTTCAAAGTCTTTTAATTCCGTTTGTTCTGCTTGACAAAGTGCTGATCGAAATTGTAAATACTGCTCTTTATTCATCGGACAATTTAGATAAGCTGCCTCACCTTTATCATAACGAGAAGCCATAAATGCAATATCTTTATTGATAGAATCTCCGACAATAATTGGACTCGCAGCATCAAAAAAGTTGAGATATTCCATCCCCGTAAATCGCTGTAAATCTGCGGCTAAATCGGGACTGGTTAAAGGTCCAGAAGCTAATACAACGATACCTTGGGGAATTTCTTTAACTTCACCGCGTCGGAAATCAATTAAAGGATGATTTGCTAAGGTTTTGGTCAAATCTTCGCCAAATTGTCCTCTGTCTACCGCCAAAGCCCCACCAGCAGGGACTGCGTGTTCATCTGCTTTGGAGATGACAATAGAACCGAGTTGGCGGAGTTCTTCGTGTAAGAGACCGGCGGCGCGATCGCTCGCCATAGCCCCGAAAGAGTTGCTACAGACCAATTCAGCCAAATTTTCCGTATGATGGGCAGGGCTGAAGCGTTTAGGGCGCATCTCGTGAAGAATTACAGGCACGCCGGCTTGGGCTATTTGCCATGCTGCTTCTGTTCCTGCGAGTCCGCCGCCAATTACTTGTATCGGTTCTTGTGTCATAGTGATTTGAGATAGATTTTCGATAAAATTATGATAAAACTATTATTCACATAAAGAACGAGGTAGTTGAGATTGCCGAATAATTGACATTAATGTACCCAATTTAACAGATGAGTGATTAGGTACAATAGCAGTCAGAGTAGAGTCTTCTATTGCTTTTTGCATGACAATATGACTTCCTTTTTGTCTAACTTCTGTAAAGTCATTGTTTTGTAAAATTTTATAGATTTCTTTGCTAAACCCAGAATTTTACTTTTAAGATGGAGTTTATAGTAAAATACTATTAAAAGTTAGCAGTAATAATTTTCCAAAATATAAACAATGGTAGCACAAAATGGTTGATACTTTTCGTCATTATTCAATTCTAACTAATCCTTAATAATATCCTGATTTCCTCTTCCGCCAACTATTTGAAGAAATGGTGGATTGGTTAAGTTTGCTCCGCATTTTGAAAGGTCAATCTAGTTTGGTGGCTTCTGGTATGCGTCCTAGTGCTACCTGACATCAACTAAAAATTGAACAATGTTCTCCGGTGGATAAATGTGCTAATTATCTACTCAATCATGGTGCTTTTCTCAAATACGATGATTATTTGGCTGCGGGTTTTCCCATTGCGACTGGTGTGATTGAGGGGGCTTGCCGTTACTTAATTAAGCCTATAACGGTTATCCAGTCAAAGCTCAACAAAAATGTCAGAGGTAAATAAAATTTCTCTGGCTGGAATTTTTCAAAAATATCAATTATCTGGATATCCTCAATTTTCCAAATCTGACAAAGAAAAATGCATCTATTTTGGGACACCATCAGCCAAAACCTTGCACTTTTTTGTGATAAAAATCCGCGAAACCCTTATTAATAAATGGTTTTAGCTTTATTTAGCAAGCCCTAATTAGTTGTAAATGTAGTTTTTGTATACTACTTTTTGAAGTGCGGAATGTGGGATGCAAAATAAGTCCCCGTAATCTTTAAAAGTTACAGGGACTTATTTTTTATTTGGTGGCGGGAAGTGGATTTGAACCACTGACCTTCGGGTTATGAGCCCGACGAGCTACCAGGCTGCTCTATCCCGCGTCGCTTTTGTCGCTTTTCTCTCGACTCCTTTAATATAGCGCGAAGTCAAAAGTTTGTCAACTACAAAAGCGATAATTCTCCAATTACTTCCAAACGCTTGTATTTCCCCAGGTTCATAAACTTTTCAGAGAGGCTTTGGGCAATACTGGGACTAATCCAACCCATTTGTTGGAGGATGTGAATAGCTACGGCATATTTAGCGCGTGTTGAGCCATCCATGACTTTAATAGCTAATCCCATGCCTTCACCAAGTCGGCCAATGCACTGTACCCCTTCCGCTCCAGATTTACTCACCAGTTCACCAGGAGTTAAGCGCATCAATTCTGTATCAAATTCTCCAACACCCGCCACCATTGTAGGATGATGATTCATGGCGCGGACAATTCGCTCCATATCCACGCTATTGCTAGAAGCTAATACAGCATATAAAGAGGCCATTTGACTGAGTTGCATCAGATATGTGGGTGCGCCACAGTCATCATGGGCGGTAAGAAATTCTGCTGCTGGCATTCGCAGCAATTCTGCTACTTTGGTGATAATTAACTGTTGGACTGGGTGTTTACGATCCAAATAGTTAGTTAACGGCCAATGGCGTTGCTGACAAACAGCTAACATTCCGGCGTGTTTACCAGAACAGTTATATTCTAAAGCACTACTCTTACCTTGAGGAATTGGGCAGTGCAGGGCATTGATGTCAATATCTGCTCGCCACAGGATGTTAAATACCTGTCTCACCTGTTCCATACTGCCTTTGTGGGAACTGGTGATAATTGCTAAGTCTTTATCGCTCAAACCATAACGTTCTAATGTGCCTGTGCTGGTGATAGCCAGTGCTTGAAATGGTTTGAGGGCAGAACGGACAAATGCGGCGGTTTCAGCGTTACCAGCAACGGAAAGTACCCGTCCCCGGTCATCACTAACTACAGCCTGGACTATATGCCGAGATTCGATAATGCCTTCACGCAGCAACCGGACTTCTAGTGCTGCGGCTTGAGTTCGTTTTCCCATTGTCATGGGTTTATATCTATTTTGTGAATTGTCAGTGGTCAGTGGTCAGTAGGGGCGAAGCATTTGGAAGATAAATTATCGATCATTGCCAAAAATAGTTCTCCAAATGCTTCGCCCGTACAGTTGTCAGTTGTCAGTTGTCAGTGGTTGGTTGTTTTACTAATGACTAATGACCAATGACTATTTACAAGAAATGCCAAACTATAGTACCAATAAGATACGTAAGAGCCAAGGCGGCAAAGGTAATTTGCAAGCGTTGGAAGATGGGTTTGATTTCGTAGGTAACAATTAACCGATCACGACTGATGACTTCTTGGGGTTTTGTCCAAGTGTGTCCGTCGTACCAACCAGATTCTTCGTAGAATACGGTGGGACTATAAAGGCGATCGCGCACATAGAACCAACCTAAATATAACCGGACTAGTACTAGCACTATACTTACACTAGCAGCACCAGATCCACAAAGGAGAAAATTAAAAATCTGCTTTTGGGGAGAAAAACTGGCTGCTGCCACAGGTCCTGCTACTAACCAAGACCAAGCCCAGATCCAAAAAATTTTCTTGGTGAAGTTAGCCCAGCTTAAGATACTATCTCGAAATAGCCAGGCATTTTTTAATTCTTCGTACTCATTCAGTGGTTGTTGTTCTGTAGGAACTGGGCAATTCTCAAGGGAGGATCGCATCATATCGGTTAACTCCCAACATTCTCGGCGTTTGGTAGGGAAATACGTTCCGCGTGTCCCCAGAACGCTTCTAAATTATAAAACTCCCGTTCTCTTGGCATCATGATATGGACGATGACATCACCATAATCTTGTAGTACCCAAGTTCCTTCGGCTTTGCCTTCTGTTCTGATGGGTCGTCGTTGCCAGTCAATTTCAACTTGTCCTTGAATTGCGTCAGCGATCGCCCTAACTTGCACCTTGGAATAACCAGTCATCATCACAAAGTAATCCGCGAGGGAAGAAATCTCTGCCACATTGAGCAAGATAATTTCTACTGCTTTGCGGTCTAAAGCTGCCTCAGCAATAGTTAAAGCTAAATTTTTACTCGTAGCTTCTGTGTCAGTTTTAGGGCTGCTCACAGGGTTTATTGTCAATGGTAAATTTCGGGGGAAAGATTCAGTCATTCAACCTCATGTGCGTTTTTTCTGTTGCCACTACTTATTCAACTTGCTTACAAATATCTCAAAATAGCTGAACTGCAATTGTGTGAATAGGTTTTTCCTGAATAGTAACATATTCTACAGTTGATCACTTTATCAACCAAGGGAATAGGGAATGGGGAACAGACGCGAAAAATTAGCCCCCAAGCCAGGTTTTCAGCCTCACCCCTGGTAGATAGCTTAGTTTCCCTGTTCCTTTCATAAAAATAAACCCAAGCCGATTTGTAACTTGGGTAAATTGAATGTTTTAACTTGGTGAATTTAGTTTAGTAGCAAGCATTCAGTCGTCAGTCGTCAGGTATTAGCTGAATACTGACGTTTAGCAGTGGCTAAACAGCCCCACTGTTTTTATTAAACAAAATGGTGATGGTTTTGAAAATTAACTTTAAATCATAAACTAAAGTCCAATTTTGCTGATACTGTAAATCTAACCGAATCACATCTTCAAAACTCCGAACTTTAGAGCGGCCGTTAACTTGCCATTCACCAGTCATACCAGGTTTAACGTCGAAACGTTGCCATTCGGGGACTTCGTAGCGTTCTACTTCATCAGGTGTGGGTGGTCGAGTCCCGACTAAACTCATTTCCCCTTTGAGAACGTTCCAAAATTGAGGTAGTTCATCTAAACTGGTACGGCGTAAAAAGTTACCTACTTTAGTAATTCTGGGATCATTATCATTTTTAAAGAAAGCGCCTTCGACTTGATTTTTGATTTGGGATTTTCTAGCTTCTGCATCTACACACATAGACCGAAATTTCCAAATTGCAAACCGCTTACCCATCCAACCACAACGAGTTTGCCTAAAGAAAATTGGACCAGGATCGTCAATTTGAATGGCGATTACTATGGGAATAAACAAAATAAATGTAATTACTAAACCAACTAATGATCCCACAATATCAATCAGCCGTTTCATCCAAGATGCCACGGAATTATGAGTTTGAGGAAGTGGATCTACTTTGCGAGAAGTATTTTTTCCTGAGTTTGTAAAGTTATCTGTGGCTATTAGTGTGAGGTTGTGAAGAGACTCAATGGGAAACACCTGATCTAGCCCTGTCAGATTTAAAACTGCCATGACTTGGGGTGTAACATGACGCAGTGTTACTTTGATTCCCTTTTCTTGAGAATTTTTAAAGTTGCTGACTAGAGAACCTAAACCACTACTATCCATAAAAGTAGTATTTTGGAAATCAATAAAAATTTGCCCTGGTGGTAAATCCGCTGCAATTAAGTTTTGGCAAGTTTGCTTAAAACTGACGGCCTCAAGCACAGTTAACCTCACTGGAACTTGCAAGATTACTGCGCTTTCTAAGTAAGTAACTGGAAAGTCTACTGGTGTGGTTTGACTACTCATAAAACTCTGGACTTTAATTGCCATATATAATCTAATTTGTTAACCGTAATTTTCTTCTGGAAAAACAATTAACCTGATTTTTAATCTGGATGATGAAGCACAAGCTGGGAGATTTTTAAAGATTAGAGAAAATATTCCCAATCCAGCTTCACAATAGCAGCAATTGTCAAAATTTTTGCTGTTGTAAATAGGTGAATCAACTTGTTATTTCTCATGATCATCTGATTACTAAAAATAAAGTTAATGTTACTGATACCTGATTTAAGTCTTTTTATGCAATTCAAGGGGAATATCTCAACGTCGGGATACGTCAGATTTTTATTTGTTTTGCTTTTTGTGATTTGCATTGTTACTTTTGTGACAGTTTTAACAATTACAATGCCCTTTTTAACTGCCAAATTGACTGTTTTCCTGAATTACGGGACTTTGCAGCTCATGCAAATTCTGGGCGATTATCTATAGGACTAGAATGGGTTGCCAGAAAAAACTTACCTTTGTCAACAATAGCATTAGCTTAACTCAAGGATATCCTCTGCTTCATGCACAATTTTTAGCAAAATTTCAGCCAGCAATAATATCACTAATTAACCTGCTAATTTATTGATAACCTGACGGATATTGGCCAAAACAGTTGGAAATAACTATCTCCTACTTAGACTCAGTAGGTCTAAATTTAAAATTTCTCAATGTGAGCAATAAAACTCATTATGAAGAAGATAAAAAATTCCTTTAACCAGCCTCTAACACTAAGTTAGAGCTATTTAAAAAAATAATTGTCTTCCAAAGTACAGTTGTTAAAAAGTTAAAATCGGCGGTTGATTAGTTGCAGATGTAAGTAAGGAGATTTCGCTATTTTTGCGACCTGTGACTTCCTAAACTTATAAAATATTCAACAAAGACGCGAATTTAAAAAGTTTTTATGAGCAAAATAAGAAGGTTTGATAAAGTTTTAATATTTTGTTAAATAGATGAATTTCTCGGAAATTTTTCTGAATATAAAAGTCTAATAGATAGATATTACTGATGTTCAAGGCTTTTAGTCCTGACTCTGACTGTATCTTTGTGGGTTGGGTGTGTCCCACCCCACTAATTGTCAAAATTTCACAATCCAGAGTCCTCATTCCGGGATTTAGCTTTGGCTTTGTTGGCGCTGCGTTTAAGAGCAGAAAGTCTCGCTTCATATCGAGAACGCTGATTTTTGCTAGGAGTGTTTTCCACTAAGGTTTTTAAGGCACTACCAAGACTTTTATAGGCGTTGGGTAAACTATAACCAAAGCGGGTTGCCAGAGCGATCGCTTTTTCGTCAGCATCTAGCAATTCTTTAACTTGTTTACCACCATTATTTTTTTGATATAATCGCCAACCAGAAACGCCACAGAGCGCCATAGCTAATACTAGCAATAATCCATCTTGTACCCATAATTCACCAACAGCACCACCTAAACCAATGGCTAGTGCGGCCATTTCCCAACCATCTTTGGGAATAGTGTCGTTTTGCACGCGAGCAACTTCGTGCCAAAACAGCAAATTCCGCTGGTCCATTGCCAGAGCATCCCATTTTACCAAGTCAATTTGAATTTCCACTTGGTCTTTGCCAATTTCTTCGCAACGAATCAGGGATGGATTAACCTCTGTTGTGCCTTCAACTGTTACCCAACTTTGTAATTCTGGGGGTAATAAGCTTTTTAACCGCCGGAGTTCACTCATTTCTGCTTTAGCAGAGGAGGTTGCATAGGATGTCATAAAAATCCAGCCTTACAAGATTTCAGTATATAATCAGGTTATCACTTTGCAGTTTAGTGATTTCAGTAGTGATCCGCTTTATTCATCAGACAAACTACCCCGCTTTTTCCGCGCTTCCATGGCTTTTTCCAGGAGTTCTAATAATCCAGGAGCTTGTTCTTGAATACTCAATAATAATCTTTCTCCTAAGTCCAGATTTCCCGGATCTTCTCCTGTTTCCATCACCTCTTGCAACCGCGGCAGGGCAACGGTATCCACGATTTGGATTAATCCGCTCAGACAACGGTTAAATTGTCTTTCGGTGAGCAGGGAGTCTTCCAGGGGAAATTCGATGATAGCGCGGATTTCACCATCGGATGGATCATATTCCCATTGCAGCATTTTAGTTTCCCAGGAAATAGCCAGCATCGTCTGGAGGATAGCGTCTTTGTAGGGATGGTCTTTTACTTCTGCCAAAACTTGGGGTGCAAATAGCCGAAAAAATTTTCCTTCCTCGTCCAGTTGGACAACTATCAGAAAATCTTCGATGTTTTCCGCTTCCACACCCGTAATAATCCGGTCTTCTTCTTCATCAAAACGGTAGTCCCAACCAAGATTATCTAGATACTTGGCTATTTGTTTGAGATTTGCTGCCATAAAAGCCTCGTAAGGAACAGTGGAGAGGCTGTCACCATAACTATTCTAACTTGCTAGGCGCATTTACTCAATTACTGTCAGCAATTTCTACTTTAACTTAACTAATATGAATGTACTATAAAAACTCGCAATACTGCCTTAGTCGCAAAACTTAACATAGTTGCTAGTCAAGACTTTTTTCCATAAGTATCCTTGTTTTGGTAAACTTGAAAACTGAAATAGCTAATTAAACGACGCTAAGACAAGTAATTTAGAGGGGATACTCGTGGAAAATACTCTTGGGTTAGAGATTATAGAAGTAGTTGAGCAAGCAGCGATCGCTTCTTCTAAGTGGATGGGTAAGGGCGAAAAGAATATTGCTGACCAAGTAGCAGTGGAAGCGATGCGCGAACGGATGAACAAAATCCATATGCGTGGTCGCATCGTCATCGGTGAAGGCGAACGGGACGAAGCTCCTATGCTTTACATTGGTGAAGAAGTTGGTATCTGTACTCAACCAAATGCTGCCAGTGTCTGTAATCTGGAAGAACTTGTAGAAATTGACATTGCTGTTGACCCTTGCGAAGGAACAAATTTAGTAGCTTACGGACAACCCGGTTCAATGGCTGTTTTGGCAATTTCCGAAAAAGGTGGTCTATTTGCTGCTCCTGATTTCTACATGAAGAAACTCGCAGCACCCCCAGCAGCTAAAGGTTTGGTTGATATCAATAAATCAGCTACAGAAAACCTGAAAATCCTTTCTGAGTGTCTAGATCGTGCCATTGATGAACTTGTGATAGTAGTGATGAAGCGCGAGCGCCACAACGATTTAATCAAGGAAATCCGTGAAGCTGGGGCTAGAGTATCACTAATTTCTGATGGTGACGTAGGTGCTGCTATATCCTGCGGTTTTTCTGGTACTAATATTCATGCTCTCATGGGTATCGGTGCTGCACCCGAAGGTGTAATTTCTGCTGCTGCAATGCGGGCTTTAGGTGGACACTTCCAAGGACAACTTATCTACGATCCAGCAGTAGTGAAAACTGGATTGATTGGTGAAAGCAAAGAAGCCAATATTGAGCGTCTCAACTCTATGAATATCACTGACCATGATAAAGTCTATGATGCTCATGAACTCGCATCGGGTCAAAACGTTCTGTTTGCAGGTTGTGGTATTACCAGTGGTAATCTAATGGAAGGTGTCCGCTTCTTCAAGGGCGGTGCGAGAACTCAAAGTTTAGTTATTTCTAGCCAGTCTAAAACTGCTCGGTTTGTGGATACCATTCACATGAATGACGCACCCAAGGTTGTGCAATTGCGGTAGTAATTAGTCAGTGGTCAGTGGTCAGTAGTTAGTGGTCAGTAGTTGATGGTCAGTGGTCTGTCAAAGTAAATCTGACAAGTTATGAAAATCTAAAAACTTTAAATTTTGTATTTTATAGTTTTTGGTCAATTTATATCCGTCAATCAGTTCTTGATAGTCTACAGACAATT
>NZ_VIKZ01000037.1:11533-41822 GCF_009711985.1 Dolichospermum sp. UHCC 0260
ACACCTGACACCAAACCAATTACCTATTTAAAAAATGAATATTGCCGTGGTGGGGTTAAGCCATAAAACAGCCCCTGTAGAAGTTAGAGAAAAATTAAGTATTCCTGAACCTCAAATTGAAAGTGCGATCGCTCAACTGCTGAGTTATCCTCATGTTGATGAAGTTGCTATTCTCAGCACTTGTAACCGCTTAGAAATTTATATTGTTAGTAACGAGACTACCCAAGGAATTCACGAAGTTACCCAGTTCCTTTCTGAACATAGCAAATTGCCGATTATGTCTTTAAGACATCATTTGTTTATGTTGCTGCATACTGATGCTATCACCCATATTTTACGGGTTGCGGGTGGGTTGGATAGTCTGGTTTTGGGTGAAGGTCAAATTCTCGCTCAAGTTAAGAATACCCACAAACTGGGACAACAATTTAATGGCATCAAAACCATTTTAAATCGCTTATTTAAACAAGCTTTAACGGCGGGTAAACGGGTTCGCACCGAAACCAGTATTGGGACTGGTGCGGTTTCTATCAGTTCGGCCGCTGTGGAATTGGCACAGATGAAAGTAGAAAATTTATCTCCTTATCGGGTGTCTATTCTCGGTGCTGGGAAAATGTCCCGGTTACTTGTACAACACCTGATTTCTAAAGGTGCAACTCAAATTAGTATTGTTAATCGTTCCCGCACAAGGGCTGAAGAATTGGCGAAGTTGTTCCCAGAACAACCGATCCAAATCCATTTGCTGCCAGAAATGATGTCAGTTATTGCCGCTAGTGATATAGTTTTTACTAGCACTTCTTCCACTGAACCGATTTTAGATCGGGTGAAGTTGGAAACGGTGTTAGAACCCAATCAACAATTGATGATATTTGATATTTCTGTCCCCCGAAATGTGGATGCAGATGTCAATGATTTGGCCAATGTCAAGGCTTTTAATGTTGATGATTTGAAGGCGGTTGTCGCCCAAAATTATGAAAGTCGCCGCCAAATGGCGCAGGAAGCTGAGAAGATTTTAGATGAGGAAGTTGAAGCTTTTGATATTTGGTGGCGGAGTTTAGAAACTGTATCTACAATTAGTTCTTTACGGAATAAAATCGAAACTATCCGCGAACAAGAATTAGAAAAGGCTTTATCTCGTTTGGGTTCGGAATTTGGCGAAAAGCATCAAGAGGTAATTGAGGCTTTGACAAGGGGAATAGTGAATAAGATTCTCCATGATCCGATGGTGCAATTACGCGCCCAGCAAGATGTGGAAGCTAGAAGACGATGTATGCAAACTCTGCAAATGCTATTTAATTTGGACGCTGAGGAACAGTTTAGCTGAAATTATCAAGAAACAGGGGTTTTTCCTGGTTCAGATCCCCGACTTCTTTGAGATTGCTGCAAATTTCGCTGCTTAGATTTTAACGGGTAATTGGTAGTTGCTAATATTTTTACTTATTACCCCTTATCCAATACCCAAACTAATGCTATTTAATTTTTTTAAAAGTTCTCAGTCTGCCATTACAAATATTGAATTTAAGTCTAGTTGGTGTGTAGCTTATGGAAAATTAGATAATTTAAAAGAAGATGTAATTTGGCAAGATCAGCAATTTGCAGTTATTTCCACAGCAGATAAATTTGCCATAAGTCATAGCAAAAGATTTATAGTAGTTGGAGATATTTGGTTAAGTAATCGAGAAGAATTACTGCAAAAATTAGGAATTAAGATTAATCATAATTGCAGTAATCAACAAATAGTTGCACAACTTTGGGAAAAATATAATTCTGAATGTTTAAAGCTATTATTGGGAATGTTTGGGTTAGTAGTTTGGGATTGTGAAAAACAGGAATTATATTTAATTAGGGATGCTATTGGTGGACGCACTTTATATTATACTACCACAGGTTTAACTTATTGGATAGCCCCAAAATTAAGAACTTTAACACCTTATCGTTCTGATAATTTAGATTTAGTTGCATTACGAGATTATCTTTGTTGTGCATTTGTTCCGGGAGAAAGGACACTTTGGCAAGATATCAAAGAAATTCGTCCTGGTACTTTTCTGCAAATGCCATCACAACAAGTTTATCATTATTGGCAATTAAAAGAACAAATTATAGACAAAAATCAACCTTTAGCATGGTATGGTGAAAAATTGCGTTTTTTACTTGAACAAGTTGTTAAAGAATATTTACCCGAAAATCAACCGGTTGGTATTTTCCTATCTGGTGGTTTAGATTCTAGCAGCATTACCGCACTAGCAGCAAAATTACATTCTGCACCAATTCATACCTATTCTATTCATTTTGGGACCGAAACTGCGAACGAATTAGAGTTTTCTAATTTAGTTGCAGAACATTGTCAAACTCAACATCACATCTTAGAAATTACCTTTCGGGATATGTGGGAACGTTTACCAGAAACAATGGCTTATTTAGATGATCCTATTGGAGATCCTTTAACAGTTCCCAATTTATTAATAGGCAGAATCGCGCAAGAAAATGTGCAAATTACTCTCAATGGAGAAGGTGGAGATCCTTGTTTTGGTGGACCCAAAAATCAACCTATGTTAATTAATAGTTTATATGGTGCTATTAATAACCAGGATTCATTACAAGCATTTTTAATTTCTTTTCAAAAGTGTACTTTAGATTTACCGCAACTTTTAAAAGCGGAAATTTGGCAAAGTTTAAAAAATGGATCTTCAGTATTTTATGATGATTTAAATGCCGATGTCAATTATTTGAATAGATTAATGGCATTGAATATTAAATTTAAAGGTGCAGATCAGATTTTGACAAAAGTGAGTAATTTAACTCAAGCAGCAGATTTACAAGGTTTATCACCACTTTTTGATCAGCGTGTAGTTGAATTAAGTATGCAAATTCCTCCAGAATATAAACTTTCGGGAGTGGAAGAAAAAGCAGTTTTGAAAAAAGCAGTTAGTGATATTTTACCAGATACTATTATTCATCGTCCTAAAAGTGGAATGATGGTTCCTGTACAATTAGGATTTAGAAAATATTGGCAACGGGAAGCGCGGAAATTATTGTTAAATAGAAATAGTGAGATTTCAGCTTATATCAATCAGGATATATTGCGTGAGTGGTTAGATTTTAAAGGGGATGTTTGGGGAAGATATGGTGTTAAACTATGGTTATTGATAAGTCTGGAAATTTGGTTACAGGTAAATAAATCTACATTAAAAAAATAGTCAAATGTTAAAAGAACTTCATTTAAGGTCTGTTGGACCATCTTCTCAATTTGATGTTGAATTTGCTGATAGACTCAACATTTTTACTGGGGATAATGGACTAGGTAAAAGCTTTTTACTGGATGTTGCTTGGTGGGTACTTACCGGAAATTGGGTAGAACAACCCGCTTATCCGCGAAAAGATACAAATCAATTACCACAAATTATATCCAAACTTGATATACAAAATAGCGGCTTACTTTTTTCCGAAATAGATGTTCAGAGTCAATTTGATTTTTCTGAGCAAAAATGGCAGATTAAATCGCATTTAGGTGATTTTTTTAAATTTTCAAAAAGAGTAGTTATTTTTGTTCGTGTTGATGGTAGTTTTTCTGTTTTTGACCCTACTCGCAACCATAAAAATGCCTATGATTTTACTCCAGATACCCTTTGGAATGGGTTAAAGTCAAAAAGAAAGGTTCTTTGTAATGGTCTAATTCAAGATTGGGTAACGTGGCAAAATCAACCACAAAAAATGCCATTTCAACTTTTATCTGATGTCATAAAACGACTTTCACCCCATCCTGATGAATGGATAGAAATAGGAGAATCAACGCGAGTATCTGTGGATGATG
This sequence comes from Dolichospermum sp. UHCC 0260, assembly GCF_009711985.1. Lineage (NCBI taxonomy): Bacteria > Bacillati > Cyanobacteriota > Cyanophyceae > Nostocales > Aphanizomenonaceae > Dolichospermum > Dolichospermum sp. UHCC 0260. The sequence continues at coordinate 15,342 of NZ_VIKZ01000037.1, forward strand.
TGCGTGATATTCCGACAATTAATCTTCCTTATGGTAATATTCCCATTACCCAAGCATCAGCAGGAATGAAGCGGATTTTGGGACTTGCTTATTTGTTAGTATGGACTTGGTATGAACACGAAAAAGCTTCTGAATTAACGCAGCAAGAACCACTAAATGAAATAGTTTTACTAATTGATGAAATTGAGTCTCATCTCCATCCTCGCTGGCAAAGAGTAATTTTACCATCTATTTTATCAGTGGTAAATCAGTTGAAGCCAAATATTACTATACAAACTTTAGTTACAACTCATTCTCCACTTGTACTGGCTTCGTTAGAACCTATTTTTGATGAAGATCAAGATAAATTATTTCTATTTGAACTACAAGGAAAAGAGGTCGAACTAAATGAAATATTGTGGACTAAACAGGGAGATACTGTAGGATGGTTAACTTCAGAAATATTCGGACTAAAACAAGCGCGTTCTCAAGAATCAGAAACCGCAATTGAAGCAGCAGAAGCGTGGATGCGAAATGATAATATGAATACTTTTCCTGAACATTTGAGAACACAATCAGAAATTCATCAGCAATTGCAAAGACTTTTACCAGGACATGATCCATTTTGGCCACGTTGGATAGTTACAGCAGAAAGAAGAAATCAAAAATCATCAGACTCATAGTAAATATGTTAAAGTTTAATCCTCCAGCAGAACCGGAAAATTTTGATCTAAAAGCACGACAACCAGGTAATAATTGGTTAGAAAAAAATACAGATCCTAAAAGAAAACTCAGAGATTATTGGTCAAATTTTAAAAGTGATTTAGCTGATGGTTTTAGTAATCTTTGCGGTTATAGTGCAATGTATGAACCTGTTGGTACTGTAGATCATTTCTTATCTTGTGACAATCATCGTCATTTGGCTTATGAATGGAGTAATTACCGTTTTGCTTCCGGTTGGATCAATAGCAGTAAAGGTACTCTTGATCAGCAGGTTCTTGACCCATTTGAAGTGGAAAATGACTGGTTTGAAATTCTGTTGCCTTCCTTGCAATTAATCATAACTGATAAAGTTCCACTGCACGAACGTCAAAAGGCTGAATTTACTCTACAAAAATTGCATCTACGGGATGATGAACGAGTTCTTCGTCAGCGTCAAGCATGGTATCAGATGTATATTGATGGTGATCTTACCCTAACAGGATTAGAAAAGAAAGCTCCCTTGATTGCTCGTGCAGTTAGAAAACAACAAGCAAATTCTCAGTTAGAATAATTATTAGTAACATCCATGTTTATTCAACCAAAACTTTCCACCATATAAATATCATTTCCTGAATTAATACCTGAATCACCAATTAAAATTATACTACTATCATCACTTTCTAAATTCAAGCTTCCAGAAATACCATGTCTGAGAACTTGAATTAATTTTTGTGGGGTAAAAGATTCTAATTCGACAAAATTACCAGTATCTAACCAAGCTAATTCGTCAGCAGTTAAAGTCAGACGAATATCTACAGATAATTTTTTAGCTTCGTCTTTTAACTGTGAAGAAAACCGAGTAAACATTTTTCCCTGACTCGCAATAATTTGACGGGGTAAAAGTCCCAGGTCAATAATTGCCACATTGCTATTTAAAAACCACTTTTCACTGGTGCGGAGATGATGAACTAAACTGACACCTTTGGAACTACAATCATGAATAGCATAAACCTTTAAATCAGGGTTACGTCGTAGCATTTCCATTGTAGTATTGAAAATGCTTTGAGGATAACCAGTAATACTGAGAATTGCACAATTATTTTCAAAGTGGAAATTATTAGCAATTAATAATTGTGCAATATTAGCACTATCACAAACTACTAATCTATCAAAACTATAAGCTGTTATATCGGGGTTAATAGATGTAGGTGCAATTTGTTCTTGTTGTGAAGTTAGAACTTTATCAACTTTACCATTTATTTGTTGCCATTTTGTCAGCCAACCATCTAAATCTATGGAAGAAAATAAAAATTGTTGTGGTAAATTTTCGACATTTCCTAACTGTCTAGTTCCTAAAAATATTGATAGCAACCCTAAAATTACTACAATAGAGAAAACAGGGAAAGAATTTAACACAAATAAACTTGCTGATATTCCCACTACTAGAATTAGCACTCCCAGTCCTTGTAAGGTTCTAGCACTTGCTTTCCGACTAGCATTGTTTAATCTACTTGAATTTGTGTTATTAAATAAATACCAAATTGTACCTGCTTGGTAAACTAAATTAACAACAAGAAAAGAATTAGGTATCAAAGCAGTAAGTCCTCCAACAAAACCTGTTACCCAAACATTCAAAAAAAGATATAAAAACCAAAATCCTGCTGGTTGAAATGCCTTTTTTCTAACCCGACTATCTAAAAAATAAAGGAGTTGTTTGGGTGTAAAATATAAAGTATAACTAGCTGAAATATCTGCTAATGTTTTAGCAAACATAGAATCGGTAATTTTTGTAGTTCCCATACTTGTGGGTTCAAAAGCAAAAGGATGATTACATTTAATACATCTTCCTTGATTTGCTGTTCTGTCTTTTAATTTGTTGTCAGTTCCGCAGTTAATATATTTCATGGTTTTGTTAGTTTTGATTTGGTTAAAAATTGTGGTTTTAGATACTCGACTTCTATTCTTATTTTGGGAATTAATTAATAATTAAAGAAGTCGAATTTTAGATGATTTGATTATTAAGTAAAATGCTGTAATCTTCCCGTTTACGAATTAAATGATGCCTACCATTTTCTAATAAGACTTCCGCAGGTCTGGGACGATGTAAAAAGTGAGAAGACATAGCATAACCATAAGCACCAACATCTAAAATAGCGATAATATCGCCAATTTCTAAAGCAGGAAGTTGGCAGTTTTTGCCTAAATAATCCCGTGAATATGTGGTATTTCCACAAACATCAGTTAGATATTTTTGAGAAGTTGAATTTTTCAAAGTTATAATTTCTCGATAACCTCCATGTACAGAAATAACAGAAATATTAGCAATAGTAGAATCTACACCGATAATTTGTTTTTCTCCTTGCCATTTTACCGAAACAACTTTAACTAATAAAGTACCACAACCCGCTATAGCAGAGCGTCCTGGCTCAATCATTAAATTAATATTTTTGCCAATTTTACTAATTTTATTAGTTAATTGATGTCCAAATAATTGCCAATCAAAAGCCAAATGATCATGATGATATGGATAACCAAAACCACCACCAAAATCCAAATATTGCCAATCTGGTAACTTTTGTGCAATTGCTAAAATCGCATCAATAACATCAGTAAAAGCAGTAGTTGCATTAGTTCCCGTACCCCGATAAAAATGTAAACCAGTCACCTTTAAACCCGCAGCCGAAGCAATAGAAACAGCCTCATCAAAATCAGCCGAACTAACACCAATACGACTATCCTCCGACACATTCAACCGCAAACCAATATTTAACTTTGCGTCTTTGCTTCTCTGCGTCTTTGCGCGAAATAAAAAAACCTCACAACATAAACGCAACTGAGAAATACTATCCAAATTGAGAGTAGTCACACCCCAACCAAGAACCTGTTCCATTTCCTCCCAATTCAAATTACTACCGCTATATACGATATCACCAGCATAAAAACCCGCATTTAAACCCAAATAAATATCACCTGGAGTATTAGCATGAAGTCCCCAACCGGCGTTTTTAAATATTTTTAGTAATGTAATATTACTATTTGTTACACTAGCAAAATGAAACTGAGTATGGGGATAACTAATAGCTTTGGTAATATATGAAATAGTTTGGCGTAAAATATCGCCGTTGTAGACGTATAAAGGAGAACCGTAAACTTGCAATAACTCCTGTGCAAGTTCTAATTCTAAATTTGGGATTGCTGTAACTTTTTCCATAACCATCGAGGTAAAATAAATGGATGAGATAAAGACTTTTTGCCTAATTTAGAACCAAAAACATGATAATGCCAAAGTTGCCACATTATCAATAACCAGAGACTTTCACCAATTCGTCGTCCTTGAATTTGTCCCCCTAATTCACCTGTAACAATTTGTGACGCAATATCAGGAAAAAAACAGCCATCCGATTTTAGTATACCAGGATTTAACCAATTACCAAGATCATGCCAATAATCATTTAAACACCAAGAGGTTAAGGGAACACCCATACCGCGTTTTTGTCGCCAAACTATTTCTGAAGGTAGCCAATTTTCTGCTGCTCGTTTGAGGATATACTTCTCACAAGCACCGTTTAGACAGAGTTCCCCAGATAGCTGAAAAGTCCATTCTGCTAAAAGTAAATCACAAAAGGGCGATCGCACACCTAACCCATGAGCAAAACCCAACGCAGTCGCACGGGGATGAATATTTTGCGCTCCTTTTAACATCAAACTGGCACGACGGAGACGATGTAACAACGAAGGACAAAAACTAGCATCAAGAGCATTTAACAACCATTCCTGAGCATTTAAACCTTGAATCTGAGCATATATCTCCGGCTGATAAATCCTTGATTCATAACCCCAAAGACGGTGAAAAGTCCGCAGATATTGGTGAATAAAACTTTCTTCTTTATCAGGATGTTCAGATTGATAAATACCCGCAGCAATTAAAGGTTTATTAGTCCAACCAGCAAATAATTGATCACCACCTTCACCATTAAAAATCACTTGAGTTTCTTGACTAGCAACTTGATTGAGGAGATATAAAGGAACAGTCACACCGTCACCAAAAGGTAAATCTAAAACTTTGATAGTAGGAATTAGAGCCTGTTTAATCTTACCAGGACTAGCATCAACTTTAACTAAAGGAATATTCAGAAACTTTGCAACTTGTTCCGCATAGGGATATTCAGAAATTCCCACCTTACCAAAATCCAAAGAGTAAGCACGAACTTTTATCCCAGCTTCTACCAACAAAGCCGCAACAATAGAAGAATCCAAACCCCCAGACAGAAAAACCCCCACAGGTTCATCTTTTAAATTAGAAATTTGTGTTTGAATAGAATTTTTCAGTAAAACTTGTAATTGAGAAACTGCTGTATTTTCATCTTGAATTTGTGACTTTGATTCACACCATTGATAAATACTATGAACTTGAGGATTATCAACATCTTTCCAAATAATCTCAGTTCCCGCAGCTACAGAAAACACCTCATTAACAGGAGTCAGAGGATTAGGAACATAAGAAAAACAACTATAACCATATAAACCAGAAATATTAACTTCCGGTTTTTCTATAACTTCTAAAAGTAATTGTAATTGAGAAGCAAACCAAAGCACCCCACCTTGTCGAGTCCAAAATAAAGAAACTCGTCCAAAAGCTTCCCTACCCAAAATTAACCTATCTTCCTCTACCCTTACCCAAACATCAAAAGCATCAGAAAATCCCCCAGCAGAAATACCCGCAATCATATTTTGCGGTAACACAGGTACAGACTCACAACCAACATAAATAACATCCCAAAAAAAATTTCCTTCCTCCTTTGCGCCTTTGCGCCTTTGCGTGAGAAACTCTTTTCTCCTATCACCCCAATAACCAATAAAATGAAAAGGAAACATAACTATTGCACCACAAAAGTTTCTTCACTAATTTTCCTATTTTCGAGCAACATTTCAACCTTCCAATTACCCACTGGTGCTGTAGAATTAATAGAATAACGGCAAAAAGTATCCCAAATAGAAGTTTTAACTTCACGGGTTTGATAATTATTTTGCTTGACAATTTGACCACTTGGGTCAATCCAATTACAAGAAAGATTGAGCTTTTTACCTATAGGTGCATCTTTTAAAGTCACCCGATAAAAAATTTCTGAATTAGCTGAACGGGAGATATTTTTTAAATTCCCATTATTTGATTCTAGAGTAATTCTATCTTGTTGTGCAGAAACATTAGCGAGTAAAGAACCTTGTTGTTGATTAAAAAACACTGTGAATCCTATACCGATAATTACAGCCGCAGCTACTCCAAAACCAATTAGTTTATTACGGTGTTGTTGGACCTCTAAAGCTTGTTTACGCCGAACTTGAATTAAGGCTTCATCTAATAATTCCGGTGCTAAATTCAAATCTTGTAAAATGTCTTTAACTTGTTGTTGATCAAGTTCTGCTTCTTGACGTAATTGCAGACTTTGAACTTCAGCAATTATTTGATTTAATTGTTCTTGGGTTAGTCGCTGGTTCATGATTTTTGGTAACTTCTGATTAATGTAGGTTGAGAAAACAGAGAAACCAGATCCCCGACTTCTCAAAGAAGTCGGGGATCTTAATAGACAGGAAAATTTCAGTGAGTTGGTGATATTCTTCTAAGGTGAAGCTTTTAACCTGAATTGTAGTCATATATCTTGCTCCTTGAGGAATTGCCATTATATATATTCTAAAATGTGCCAGGAATTGCTATGCTAAAACTATAATAACTATTAAGGAAACAATGCGATCGCCTACTCTTACCCCGACAATGACTGCTTTTCCCTTGGCTGCTGTAGTTGGTCAAGAAGCAATTAAAATAGCTTTGCTGTTGACAGCAGTAGATCCCGTTTTGGGGGGTGTGGTAATTGCAGGTCGTCGCGGTACGGCTAAATCTGTGATGGCGCGGGCTATTCACGCTTTATTACCACCTATTGAAGTTGTCAAAGGTTCTGTTAGCAACTGTGACCCCAACCACCCCGAAGAATGGGATGATAAACTTTTAGCGGGACAAAGACAGGAGATAGAAACGGAAATTATCCCTGCACCTTTTTTGCAGATTCCTCTGGGGATTACGGAAGACCGGCTTTTAGGTTCTGTGGACGTGGAACAGTCGGTTAAACAAGGTGATACAATTTTTCAACCGGGATTACTCGCTACAGCCAATCGTGGTGTGCTGTATGTGGATGAAATCAATTTATTAGATGACCAAATTAGTAACCAACTTTTATCGGTATTATCGGACGGACGTAACCAAATTGAACGGGAAGGAATCAGTTTTCAACATCCTTGCAAAACTTTGTTTATTGCCACTTATAATCCAGAAGAAGGAGCGCTCAGAGAGCATTTACTTGATAGAATAGCGATCGCCCTATCAGCAGACGGAGTTCTGGGTATAGATCAAAGAGTACAGGCAGTTGAACAAGCGATCGCCTATTCCCAGTCTCCCACAGAATTTCTGCAACAATACAGCGAAGATATAGACTCACTCAAAACCCAAATCATCCTGGCACGGGAATGGTTAAAAGAAGTCACCATTACCCAAGAACAAATTACCTACCTCGTCAATGAAGCCATTCGCGGGGGTGTAGAAGGACATCGGGCAGAATTATTTGCAGTGCGCGTAGCCAAAGCCGCAGCAGCCTTAGAAGGACGCAGTACCGTCACCGCTGAAGATTTACGTCGCGCAGTGGAATTGGTGATAGTTCCCAGAACCACAATTATTCAAACTCCACCAGACGAACAGCAACCACCACCACCTCCCCCACCACCACAAGAAAATCAAGACGAGTCGGAATCAGAAGAAGAACAAGAGGAAGAACAGGAAGAAGAGAAAGAAGAAGACCAAGAACAGCAAGAACCCCCAGACATTCCCGAAGAATTTATCTTTGATCCAGAAGGGGTAATTCTCGACCCGGAAGTGCTTTATTTTACCCAAATGGCACAAAAGCAGGGTAAATCTGGAAGTCGCAGTATTATCTTCTCAGACGATAGGGGACGGTACATTAAGCCGATGATTCCCAAAGGTAAAGCGAGAAGAATAGCCGTAGATGCCACACTGCGAGCCGCAGCCCCATATCAAAAAGCACGCCGGGCTAGACAACCTGATAAAAAGGTGATTGTCGAACAGGGAGATATCCGTTCTAAGCGGTTAGTGAGAAAAGCCGGTGCGTTGGTGGTGTTTGTTGTAGATGCTTCTGGTTCAATGGCTTTAAATCGGATGCAATCCGCTAAAGGTGCGGTGATGCAGCTTTTGACAGAAGCGTATCAAAATCGTGATCAAGTATCTTTGATCCCCTTCCGAGGAGAACAAGCGGAAGTTTTATTACCTCCTACCCGTTCCATTGCTTTAGCTAAGAATAGGTTAGAAAGATTACCCTGCGGTGGTGGTTCTCCTTTAGCACATGGTTTAACTCAAGCGGTACGGGTGGGGATAAATGCCCAAATGGGTGGGGATATCGGGCAGGTTGTGATAGTGGCAATTACTGATGGACGTGGTAATATTCCTTTAGCTCGTTCTTTAGGTGAACCCATGGAACCAGGAGAAAAGCCGGATATCAAAGCCGAATTATTAGATATTGCTGGCAGAATTCGGGCTTCAGGGATGCAGTTGTTGGTAATTGATACGGAAAGTAAGTTTGTATCCACTGGCTTTGCGAAGGAATTATCAAAAACAGCCGGAGGTAAATATTATCACTTACCAAAAGCGACAGATAAAGCGATCGCGGCTATGACAAGAGGTGCTATAGCAGACATGAAAGCAAAATAGTCATTAGACCTATCTGTAAATTCTGTTTTAATCCTTAACTAATCAGGTTTATAAGCTAAGTTGTAGATAGGTCTATTTATTTTTATCACCATTGAAGGAGAATGTAGTCAATGCAACTTCTAGCTCCAACTGAAGAAATGATGTGGGAAAAAACACCATCTCTAAACCACATCACTATGTCTGATCAACAAATAAATGCTAAATATGAAAAAGGAAAACAAAGGATATTAATAGAAATGAACCGGGAAAAGTTACCAGCTTTTGTAGAGTCTTTAAAGAAACCTGGTTATATGGATCTTAGACCATTTTATCAAAGAAGAAATAGATGGGATAAGAAAAAACAGTCTCAATTAATAGAATCTTTTTTAATTAACATTCCTGTACCTCCAATTATTCTGTATGAAAAGAAATATAATGTTTATGAAGTAATGGATGGTCAACAGAGAATTACTGCTCTTCAAGATTTTTATGAAAATCGTCTGCAATTAACAGAATTAGAACTTTGGCCAGAACTGAATGGACGTACATACAATGAACTTCCTGGCAATATTAAAGCAGGAATTGATCGTCATTCTATTTCCACTATAGTTTTAATTATAAAATCAAAATCTAGTCCAGAAGATGCACTGTTTTTAAAACAGCTTGCTTTTGCACGTATCAATACTGGAGGAGTAGCACTCAGTCGTCAAGAAATACGTAATTGTTCATTTGATGGTCAGTTTAATCAATTATTGCTAGAATTAGCAATTAATCCAATTTTTAAAGAATCTTGGAATATTCCTATTGATGATGAAGAAATTCAGAAAAATAACCTCTACAAAAAAATGGAAGATGCGGAATTAATTCTGCGTTTTTTTGCATTGCGTAACAGTGATAAGTTTAGTAGCACTATGGAGGGATTTCTCGACTTATATATGATGAAAAGTCTATCCTTTTCCGATCAGGATATCGAATTTCTGAAAAACATTTTTCTCCAAACTATAAATCTGGCTCACCAAATTTATGGAGAGCTATTATTTAAGCCTTTTGATCCTCAGTCTGATACTTGGACAAATGAAGCACGTAAAGCTTATTATGATGCTGTGATGGTTGGTTTTAGCCGACACTTAGCAGATGTAGATATTTTACTCGAACGTAAGTCAAGAGTTATTGAGAAAACTAAAATTTTGTTTAGAGAAGATAAATTAAAGCTGTTGACGGGTGCTGGAAAAAGCAAGACTGATATCCAAGAAAGAATCAGTTTATTTGATGATATGTTATCTCAAGTCATAGCAGAGTAAAAAGCAATGTTTCAGAATCTGCTCATGGCTGTAAAAGCTAATATTTCTGCAATTCGTTCAATTATAAAAACTAATGAGAAAATTAGAGATATTGCTTTTGGAGATGTTTCTCTACGTACAGAAGAAATTCAACAACTTCTCATTAATATATCTCAAGATATCCCTGAATTAACTGATTGGCGTGTTTATGATCACTGTGCTGTTGTAACTCGTTTGTATGCTATTTATGAAACCTTTGTAGAAGACTTAATTGAAGATTGGTTAATTCTTTTACCAAGTTTATATTCAAATTATTCAGAATTAAACGAAACTATTCGCAAGACCCACCAAAGTGGGGTAGGAAGATTGCTTCAAGAAATATTGAAGGAAGATAATCACAGATATAAAAACCTCTCCACACAACAAGTTATGTATGGATTATTGAATGGAGAAATTGGTCAAGCACAAGAAGTTGGGAAAATTACAGAGTGGTTGAAAAAACGTCAAGCTGCAATTTTAACCGCAGATGGAGAATATCCATTATCAGTTGGAAATAGTGTATTTTTAGCAAATAAATCTAAATCATACTGTCAATTAGCTACCATAGAGACTATTCAAGATAATAATAATTTTATTACTGATCCTGACTTTAAAACAACTCCAGGAATGGAGTTAGGTTTAAAATTTGATGTTGATGCCAGAAAAGATTTACGCTTATATCAATTAATAACTTGAATTTGTACTCAAAATCAATTTTAAAACATTCTTAAATTCTGGAAATCCTAATGCTGATAATAAAAAACAGCCGGAGGTAAATATTATCACCTACCGAAAGCCACTGATAAAGCGATCGCGGCTATGACAAGAGGTGCTATAGCAGACATGAAATCAAATTAAGTTGACGGAAAATTAATTATTCATAGTTGTGCTTTTAGCAAAGATTGCATAACCACAAAATTATCAATTTAGGACTTATAGCAAAACACTAAAATAGTAAAAATAGCGGCTCAAAATATGAATTAGCTAATCCGAAAACAACCCGTAAAAAGTAGATAGAGCAGGTAATAGGTAATAGAGAATAGGTAAGGATTTTACCAATTACCTATTACCCATCACCAATTACTAAGCAGTTACCTTTTCACGTTCTAAACCAGCCAATCTTTCGGCCAATAGTTTTTCCAAGGAAATCAAAGCCTTGGTAAAACCATCAATACCTTCTGCAAGTTTATCAGAAGCCATGCGGTCAGCATTGTGCATTTGATCAAAAGTAGCCTTATCAACAGAGATTTTGGCAATTGATAACCCTGCTACCTTAGCAGGATCAAGTTTGCGGGGTAATTCTGTGACAGTATTTTGCAATTCTGTCAACAACCCTGGAGAAATAGTCAGCAAATCGCAACCAGCTAATTCAGTAATTTCGCCAATATTGCGGAAACTAGCGCCCATTACCTCGGTTTTATAACCAAACTTTTTATAGTAGTTATAAATGCTAGTTACAGACAATACACCTGGATCTTCCGCTGCGGGATAGCTATCCCGGCCAGTATCTTTCTTGTACCAGTCAAGAATCCGACCAACGAAAGGAGAAATTAAAGTGATACCAGCTTCCGCACAGGCGATCGCTTGGTGCAGACCAAATAGTAAAGTTAAGTTACAGTGAATACCTTCTTTTTCCAAAATTTCTCCAGCTTTGATACCTTGCCAAGTGGAGGCAATTTTAATCAAAACCCGTTCTTTAGAAATACCAGCAGCCTTATACTGAGCGATTAAATCCCGTGCTTTGGCTACGGTAGCATCTGTATCATAGGATAACCGAGCATCTACTTCTGTAGATACACGACCAGGGATAATTTGCAAAATTTTCAATCCAAAAGATACCGCCAAACGGTCAAAAGCTAGAGATACCACCTGTGCTTGACTAGCACCAGCGCCAGCATCTTTTTTAGCTTTCAGTAAAGTCTGATCAACAATATCCTGATATTCCGGCATTTGTGCCGCAGCAGTAATCAGTGAGGGATTGGTAGTAGCATCTTGAGGTTTAAACTGTTCAATTGATTGGATATCTCCGGTATCCGCTACCACAACGGTCACTGCCCGTAGTGCTTCCAGTAAGTTCTTAGGCATAACATACTCCAATGTCAGTGGTCAGTTGTCAGTTGTCAGTTGTCAGTGGTTAGTAGGGGCGAAGCATTTGGAAGATAAATTATCGGTCATTGCCAAAAATAGTTCTCCAAATGCTTCGCCCGTACAGTTGTCAGTGGTCAGTTGTCAGTGGTCAGTGGTGATAGAAATTATTACCAATTACCAATTACCAATTACCAATTACCCATTTTAGATGCGTCATGCTGTAATTGGCTGTCCAATAGAATGCACTTTAATTAAACTTGTTGTTCCAGATTGACCAATTGGGACACCAGAGGTAATCACCACCTTGTCTCCTTCCTGAACTAAACCACTATCTACAACGGTGTCTACCACATTCACAAACATTTCTTCAGCATTGTGAACAGGTTGAATCAGTAGCGGTTCTACACCCCAAGATAAAGCTAATTGACGGTAGGCGGTACAATCGGAAGTAAGAGCGATAATTGGTGTGCTGGGACGATATTTAGAAACGAGTTTGGCTGTGCTTCCTGATGTAGTATTACAGAGAATCGCTTTTGCACCGGTTTCATAGGCAATGCGACACACCGATTGAGATACTGATTCTGTCACCGTCAAACTACCCGCTTTCGGACTCCAAGAATGTCTATTTCCCTCTTGAAGTACGGTTTCTGTTCTTAATGCAATATTGTGCATAGTTTGGACAGCAGCTATGGGATATTCACCCATTGCGGTTTCTCCAGATAACATTACCGCATCTGTGCCATCTAATATTGAGTTAGCCACGTCCGTAGCTTCAGCGCGAGTAGGGTCGGGCGCGCTAATCATGGACTCTAACATTTGAGTAGCTGTAATCACAGGTTTACCAGCTTGATTACAACGACGGGCAATGTCTTTTTGAATCAGGGGGACTTCATAAATCGGTACTTCCACCCCTAAATCCCCACGAGCAATCATAATACCGTCAGCGGCTGCAATGATAGCATCTAGCTGTTCCACAGCTTCTGCCCGTTCAATTTTGGCAATGAGACGAATTTTTGAGCCAGCGCCTTCAATCATCCGGCGTGCGGGTTCGAGGTCTTGGGGCGATCGCACAAAGGAAACCGCTACCCAGTCTACTCCTAATTGTATCCCAAAACGTAAATCCATTAAATCCTTTTCTGTAATTGAACTTACAGGTAAAGGAGTTGCAGGTAAATTTACACCTTTATGAGAAGAAATCAAACCACCAATATTCACATGAGCGCGAATTCTATCAGCGTCTCGACTGGTAACAGTTAATTTCACCCGCCCATCATTAATTAAAATCGTTTCCCCACATCGCATCATAGCAAAGAGAGTAGGTAGAGGTAAGGGTAACTCATCAATAGTTTCACCCTTCTCTTGTAAAACAAAAGTTACCTCAGTCCCAGCTTCTAACATCAGTCCTTCCGGTGGTAATTTTCCCAACCGAATTTTTGGACCACACAAATCCTGCATAATCGCAATTGGCTTATGTAAATCCTTGCTAATCTGGCGCAGATGATGAAAAACCTGGGCGTGAGCCTCATAAGCACCATGAGAAAAATTTAACCGCGCCATGTTCATTCCCGCCCGCACCAAAGCTTCTAACTTCTCAGGTGAAGATGTAGCAGGTCCAATAGTACAAACAATTTTAGTGCGACGCATAAGTATGTAAGGAGTAACGTTAAGGTAGCACACTCCGTTAAGCCCTGGTTTGGTCATTGGTAATTGGTGATTGGTCATTGGGAAGAATGTTTTACCAATTACCCATTACCAATTACCCATTACCCATTACCTAAATCAATCCTTCTTTCTTGGCCATTGACAACATCAAATCAATGACACGGTTGGAGTAACCCCATTCGTTGTCATACCAGGAGACAATTTTGAAGAAATTAGCATTGAGTTCAATTCCTGCACCCGCGTCGAAGATGCTGGAGTGGGAATCACCTTGAAAATCTGTAGATACTACTTCTTCATCGGTGTAACCTAACACACCTGATAAATTACCTTCCGCAGCTTTTTTCATCGCTGCACAGATTTCTTTGTAAGAAGTGGCTTTGGTGGTTTTGAAAGTTAAATCAACTACGGAGACATCGGGAGTGGGAACTCTCAAAGCCATTCCTGTTAATTTACCTTTCAATTCTGGTAACACCAAAGCCACCGCTTTAGCCGCCCCTGTAGCGGAGGGAATTATATTTTGTCCCGCACCCCGTCCACCGCGCCAATCTTTGCGACTGGGACCATCTACCGTGGGCTGAGTGGCTGTTGTGGCGTGAACTGTGGTCATTAACCCTTCGGCTAAACCGAAGTTATCATTAATGACTTTAGCAATGGGGGCTAAACAATTTGTAGTACAACTAGCATTGGAGACAATCAAGTCTTTTGCTGGGTCAAATAGGTGATGATTTACACCCATGACCATTGTTTTTACTTTCTCTGGTTCTTTTGTCGGTGCAGAAATCACAACCCGCTTTGCACCTGCTTTGAGGTGGTTTTCCGCCCCAGGGTAGTCTGTGAAGAGTCCTGTGGATTCGACAACATAATCTACACCCAATTTACCCCAAGGTAATTCGGCGGGATTTCGCATGGATACGCAGGGGATAAAATAACCGTCAATAACTATCCCGTCTTCTCTGGCTGCAACTTTGCTTTTCAATCTTCCGTGTGTAGAGTCGTACTTGAGAAGATAAGCCAGGTTATCGGGAGGAACTAAATCATTAATTCCTACAAATTCAATATTGGGATTAGTAAGACCAGCACGTAACACAAGTCTACCAATTCGACCGAATCCATTAATACCAATTTTCAACTTCGTCAAAATTAAACCTCCTGTGTTGGGAATTTCAGCAAAGGTTAACTGGCCCGGTTAATTCTAGTCTGACTTAGCTGATTCTTACAGTCACAAAAGGCATAAAGTTAATTTAACTGGCATATTTTAAGGTTTAGCTTTCCCGACAGAAGCCCCACGCTCACTATACCGGAGCGTGGGATGAATACAATACGCGCGAGTGAGGAATTGCCCAACAGGCGAAATTGAACGCAGTTCAATCAGGATCGTTGGTCAACGAATGAACATTTTCCGATTTAAGAGAATCTATCCAATCTTCCACTAAGGACGTAATAGTTTTATCTTTGGCGGCGGCGTAAGTTTGCAATATTCGCATTCTTCTTTCGCTCATTCTCAGGCTTAATCTTTTATTTTTCATAACGGGTAGTTAATGGCTATCCTTTATGTTATATTATAAACAGGTCGAAAGGAAACGAAAAATATGAGAACATCTTATCAATACCGATTAAAGCCAACAAGAGAACAAGCCAAAAAAATTGATAAAACATTAGATATGCTGCGGCATCAGTACAATTATCAACTGGCTCAACGCTTCCATTGGTACGAACAAAACCGTTCTCCTATTGATAGATGTTCCATTTTCGTTTGTCATTTACCAGAACTCAAGGATAAACCGAATTATTACAGCCAAAAAGCATCATTAACGCAACTTAAAAAAGACCGCCCTTGGTACACAAGTATTCATTCTCAGGTGCTACAGGAAGTCCCCAAGAAGGTCGAGATAGCTTTTGATAGATGGCTAAAAGGTGATGTTAACGGTAAAAAATCGGGTAGACCTAGATTTAAAGGTGCGGGGCAATATAAAACATTTACCTTTCCTCAGTTCAAACGACACCACTTTACTAATAACAAAATTACGCTATCAAAAATAGGTGATATTAAAGTAATTGTTCATCGTCAAATTCCAGATGGGTTTGATATTAAAACTGTATCTGTCAGTAAAAAAGCAGACGGGTATTATATCACTCTAAGCCTTGATGATAAAAGAGTTCCAACGGTTAAACCTGATTTTAATGCTAATAATATTGTTGGTATTGATGTAGGTTTAATAGATTTTATTGTCACCTCAGACGACGAAAGAATTGCCGCCCCTAAGTTTTTACGCAAGGCTGAACGCAAATTAAAATCTGCACAGCGTCGCGTATCTCGTAGGAAGAAAGGTTCTAATCGTCGTAAAAAAGCGATAAAAAAACTGGGTATTCAACATAAGAAAGTATCAGATACCCGCAAAGATTTCCACTTTAAAACTGCAAACAATCTACTCAAAAAGTACGATGTAGTAGCTGTGGAAAAGTTGAATATAAAAGGACTCGCTAGAACATGGTTGGCAAAAAGTATTAACGATGCCGGTTGGGGACAATTTATAACGATTCTTTCAAACAAAGCCGAGAATGCTGGTTTGAAAGTAATCGCTGTAAATCCAAACGGGACAAGCCAAGAATGCTCTAGTTGCGATGCCCTGAGCTTGCCGAAGGGTGGTCACAAAGTTAAAAAGCCGCTATCCCAAAGAACGCACAATTGCCCTAACTGTAAGGTCAGTTTGTGCCGGGATTTGAATGCTTCAATTAATATCAAGAACCGTGGGGCGCACGGTCTTAAAGCTCGGTCAATGTCTTCATAGAAGAGTCGCCGAGAAGCCCACACTCACCTGTATCCCTTACGGGACCGCAAGGCATAAGGGAGTGTGTGGAGTATGTCACCTATTGTTCATTGATTACTTGCATTAAAATCTTCGTGTCTTCATAGAGGAGACTCTGAACCAAAAATAGCTATCTCTATTTCCTTTAAAGCTTGCTCAAAATCATCATTGATAATTTTTATATCAAATTCGTTAGCAGCGGCAATCTCCTCTTCAGCACGTTGCAAACGACGAGAAATAGCCTCTTCTGAATCTTGTCCCCGTCCACGAATGCGGTTTTCTAGTTCTGCAAATGAAGGTGGCAAAATAAAAATACTCAGGGCGCTAGGGAATGTATGACGGATTTGTCTTGCTCCTGCTAGTTCAATTTCTAGCAACACCAACTTACCCAACTGAATATAGTTCAAAACAGATTCACGGGGCGTACCATAACAGTTACCAGCAAATTCTGCCCATTCTAAAAATTCGCCTTGAGTAACTAACTGTTCAAACTGACTCCGACTAATAAAGTTATAGTTTTTACCATTGATTTCTCCCGGACGAGGTGAACGAGTCGTTGCAGATACTGAATAATGCAATTCTGGATAACGCCGGAGAATTTCATTCATTAACGTACCTTTGCCGACTCCACTCGGACCGGTTAAAACAATTAGTTTGCCCAGAGGCGGACATTCTTTCGTATTTGCACCATTATGGGTAGGTAAAACTTGCATTATCCGTGAAAAAAGTGAATTAATAAATACAAATGATTCCTTAGTCTTGTTTTAGCGACTAAAATAACTAATACTATTTTGAATTTAGGACTTGAGATGGTTAAATACCTACGGTATCAGCCTCTGCGGCAGTATTTCTTATCCTCACTCTTCAAAATAGCATCAAGACTAAAGAATTTGTAGCACTGGTGACAGAAAACCAGTCTAATTCACATAGTACAGCCGATATGGTACAAATAGAGTTGGGTTGATAATTATGCCGATGATTAATTATCTACAACATGATGATCACGAGAAATCACAAACCGATTGGCTACGGTTTCTGGTTGAATCGCAGAGAGAATAACATGACTAGAATCAGTAATAATCACTGCCCTCGTCCGTCTTCCATAAGTAGCATCAACCAATTGACCTCTATCCCTAGCATCGGTGATAATGCGTTTAATGGGAGCAGATTCTGGACTAACGATGGCAACGACTCTGTTGGCAGAGACGATATTACCAAACCCGATATTGATTAATTGAATTTCCATAAAAAAAATTTCAGCTAAACGAGAAATGAAAAGCTTGTAGCAAACTTATTTCCATGTTATCGCTAAAGAATGGGAGTTACAACGATTTAACCCCCGTTAATCTGAGTTTTTTCATAACTTATGCTTTTTTTAGCTGTGTTATCGGCCAAATCTCCTAAAAATACTCCCTATGATATATGCAAGATTATATCCATCTAAGCTAGTAAATGTTTCTTTTGAATTGAAAATAATATAGGCAAGATGAGCTTTTTTAAGCTGGGAATGGGCATTTATCCGGCAGATTTCGCTCTAATGAGGTACAAACTTGAATTATGAAACTCTTGTAGTGCGGGCATCTTGCACGCTACATAAGTACCTCATAACACCGGAAAGTGCTGTAAATGCCCCGAATGATCAAGAAACGCGATTTTTATCAACTTTCTTCAATGCTTGCCATCTTTGTTGTAATTGCTGCCAGTTTGGAGTATGTCTACCATAACGCCAACTCACATAAGCATGACAAATTTCATCTATTACTTTTGCTATTTCTGGAGAATGGTGTTGATATGAAAACTGGGCATATTCCAGAGGTGTTTGACTAGGATGCTTACCTAAACCCTGTTTAGCAGTCCATTGCAGCATTTGTTGGTAAAGTCTTTCCATTGGAGATAACTTCTTTAACAACCGGATATTAAGCCATTTGCGCCATTGTCCCCAAGTCAACCAACCGAAAAAAGCGGCGATTGTACCGACAATTAAACCGGTTAATATGCCTAACCAACCTTTGGTAAATAAAGCCAAAAACCAAGCTATTCCTTGAAATAACCAGCTAAATATCGTCCCAAATACAGTATTTAAAATAGCTGTAATTGGTGAAGGTAGCCAACCAGCCACCCAATTCCAAAATTGCCGCAGCACACTAAAAGTCTGATCTTCTTCTATCGAAGGGGGAATTAAAGGATGGCCAGGAATTGGATCAAAGGTAAACCAGCCATACTTAGGAAAATAAACTTCTGTCATCGCATAGGCATCAGTATTGCGGACGACATACATCCCTGTGAACGGATTAAATTCTCCTGGGGCAAATCCCGCCACTAGCCGTGATGGAATACCTACAGAACGTAGCATAATCGTTAATACAGTGGAAAAATGGTCTGGATAACCACCTTTATTTTTGAATAAAAAGCTTTCTACCAAGTCATCCTTTTCATTCAAATAAGGCAAATCTAAAGGATTTGTCGGTAGGGTGTAATTTTGTTTAACATACTGGGCTAAGTAAAGAGCTTTTTCATAAGCTGAATCTAGGCTTTTCGTCCCTGGAGAACGGGAAACCCTTTGTTGATCATAACTAGCCAGTATTTCTTCAGTTCGTTTGCGGACTTTATCGGCAATTTTTGGCGGGATTTGCAGGTAATAGTTTTTAATATTGGCTGGATATTTAGTTGATGCTTTACCTAATAAAGAGCGATCGCGGTAAGGAACATCCGAAACTACGGTATATGTTAGCCCTTCTGATAACTGTACTGGCGCACGTAAACCATCTTCTTGATCAACCGCTATCATTGGTGTGGGAAAGTACAAACCTTTGGGATAGGACATTGCCGGAATCAGATTAGGCAACTCTGTCACCAAATTATAGGTTTGCACTACCTCTTTGGTGAGGGTAGCCAAGGGTGGAAAATCAATAGAAATGCGGGAAGTCCAGGATGATTGTCTGAGGGTAGTAACTTGATCATTTCGGGAAATCTTCCAACCCTTACCCGTATAATTGTCAAAGGCCAGGACGCGCCAAAAACCTGCTGCTTGCGATCGCACACGCATCACCACCTTGGGTTTCATTTCCCCCCGCAGGTTTTGGTTAATCTCGCTATTGAAACCGTAATAAAAATTACTGTTTATTTTTCCTGGTTCACCAGCTTTTCCTGAGCCACTACCACTATAATTGCCATTACCTTGACCATTACCCTTGCCTTCACGGACATAACCGGGGTTAATAATACTCCGCCCCGTGAAATTTTCGGGAATTTTCAGGGGCGCACTCACAGGAAAAGACTGAATCTGATAACCAGGAACTCTGGGTAAAATTGCAAAAATCCCCAGTCCTAAAGCCACAATCAACAAAAAATTTACAATTAGAAATTTAAAATTGAAACTAGAATTGTTCTTTTTGGCAGATTTTTCCCAAGTAGATTGCTTGAACCCTAGACGAGAACGGTAATCAAGCACTAAAGTGGGGAGAGATATTCCTAAAAATAATAGCAACACAGGTGCAAACGTCATAGTTTGGCTCAACGTCGCCGCCACACCCAGCAATATCAACCCAATCACAATCGAATAGCCCAAATCTTTGCGTCGGGGCGTATCAAAACTATGTAATAGCTGCAATTGAATCAATAACTCCGCCAAACTTAGCCGAGTATCATTCCAATTACCAATAAACCGCCCAAAAAAAGCCCCCAAAGCCAATAACATTCCCATCGCAATACAGAACTGCACAGGAATATTAGAACTACGGCGACGGTAGTAACTCCACCCGGTTCCTACCATAGTTAATGGTACTGTCCACAGACTAAATTGAGTTTCACCAGCAATATCCGTGGCCACAATCCCCAAAATTACCAAAGCCATCACCAGCACTCGTAAAGGAATTGAATCTTCCACTTCCCTTGTTGGAGATTTTCCTCTAGTTTGTTGCCACTGATTACCTACCGATAAACGCCAAAACCGATTCATCCTGGATAAATTAAACATTTTCAAACAACCAAAGCTATGATGTAGACGCTGCGGACACAATGCTAGGTATGAAAACTATTATCTTGTCTTCACCCCCTTATCCTAGCCGTATACTCCCTAAGAGTACAAGTATCCTGATCATAGCTAGGGTTCTAGATACACCTTTAATTAATATTGTTGATTCCCAAGAGAATTAAGTTTTAAAGCCAGAAAATTAATCAAGATTATTATACATCAGTTGCCATTGCTCCCATCTAATTCCTAGATATGGCATTTGCCTTAGATTTTCACCTGAATAGCCAACAATAAAGGCTGTTGATCCAATTCGGGAAACTCCACTGCCAAAGTATAAGTTGGCTGATTTCTATCAATTTGTAACTCTATCATCGGTATTTCTGAAGTCTCAGACCTCACAAATTCTTGAGTAGGATTACCCTGGAGTTGTAAAATCCCCAATGTAGGTAATTCACCCTGAACCGTCAACTTCGTAAATTTACCTAAATTCCGTAATTCTACTCGAATACTCAAAGTCCCCACCGTAGTGAGCCATTGTCTTTCTAGCAGTGGCTGATTAAATGAAATCGGCAAAGTTAGATTTTCTAACAGTTGCTTGGCTGCCATTAACGACAATGCCATTTGTTGACGTGGTAATAAATCAAAATAATCGCTCTCAACATCAGCCGTAGCTGTCAAAGTATCAGCAGAACGATAAGAACTTCTCAACACTAACCCAGCCAAATCATTGATGACTTGAGTATCGGTGGGAAACATACTTTCTACCACCTGAACTAATTTAGCTCCCAGAGGTAGGGAAGATGTCAATAAAACCTGACATTTTGCCAACAATTGCCAAAAAACTTTTTCGGGCAAAGGAATCGGTAAATTTAACTTAGATTGGTGGACCCTCCACCCCCAAACAGGAACTAATCCCAAAGATTGTTCTTCTACACAGTCAGGATACTCCACTGATTGTGTTTCCCAGGGGAACAACGGCGGATTTTTTTCTATTTGGTCTTGTAAACGACGCTTAAGAATAGCTTGAAAACGTTCTTGCACAGTAGGAATTTCTCCCAATTGAAAGGTTTGGGGCTTTTCTTGTCAATCTGAGTTCACCAATAATTTGGCTACCATCTGGAAATGAATGTCTGCCCCGTCAATTTCCTCACATTATAACAAGCTATACAAGTAGGTGCTGAATCTGTAATTTTTCAATACCCAAGCAAGTTGATGATTTTGTGAAGATTCACAAGTCACCATTCATGGGTAGATGCACTAGATCCGGACACTAAGGAATTCCGAATTTCCCAAGCCTGTTCCAAAATCTTAAACCAACGTTTCTGTAATTGTGCCATTGACAAGCCTACAGTCTTAGATATTTCCTCATCAGGTTTTCCTGCTTGCTTCAAATCTAAGATGGACTTTTCTTTATTATCTAACTGGGCTGTATAAGTTTCCCATTGAATTGGAGTTAAACCCAAATTAGTTGGTAAAGAAACTTCTAACCACTCATGTACCAATTCCCAGCGATGTAAAAGAGCAAACCGAATTAAATGATATTTAAACCGTTGCTGTAAGTAATCACGCTGCCGAGATGTTAAACCTAAAATTGACTCAATTTCTGGTGCTGATAAATCCTGAAGACGAAGAGCAAAGTAATCAGCACAGTCGGATTGTTCTTTTTCTGCTAAATAGTCTATTAATTCAGTAATCACAACCGAGCGCAGGGTATCTTCTTCTGGTTCGGGCTGCATTGCCATAGCCGAGCGCAATTGGTGGATAGCTGGCTCTTCCCAAGAACCGTCAGACTCACCACCCCCACCAGATGATGCCTGTTCTATATCTACACTTGTTTCTAAAGGCTGCTGTTTAGAAAAAGTTTGCGCTCGCAGAATAATTAACTGTTGCTGCCTACCGGGGAGGGGAATCCGCCGTTTACCATATCGTTCGGTAAATGCCATGTATTCTCCCAATTCCAAGAGAGTATGGGGACGATAGGTAAGACCTAATTGGTTCTCCCTTCTAAAAGCATTTAAAGCCTCCAGATAAAAACTCTGGAGAAAATCTTCAATAATCGTCAACCGCCCTTGATAGCTTAATTGCTTGTGAGGGGGATTAATATAACGGTAAACAATAGCACTCAATGTGCTATGTAATTCTACCCTACCACGACTTGAACCTAACTGATAGTATCGGATACACTGTTGTAACCGATGTTTAGCTAGGCTCATGGCTGAACTTTCTACAGATCCGGAAGTTTGAATGCGTTTACTTTCATTACAAATCCGCAAAACTTCGTTAGTAATTCTCACAGATACATCGTGACAATTTTGCTCCGAAGCCTTAGTTGACTGTTGAAGTTCCTTAAATAGGAATTGAAAGATGACCTCCACGCTGATAGAAATTTTCCCCTGATTAGTTGCGATTGCTGTTGAATTCATAGTCCCAGTTCTCAAAAAGACCCTAACATACTTTGGACACGACTTGTCAGACTTTAGATAATAGCTGTATGGTTTTTGTGTACAAGTCAAACGCAAACCAATCTACAGTGAGGATATGTGGCGTAAGAAGATTGAACTTGTGAACCCCCATTTTGTGGGATATTTTGCGCTCATGTTTTAGCCATTATCCAAAAGTCATTTACAACTCATGATGGATTTAGAAGCACAAATTCAATTGCTGATAGACAATGCACCCCAGGATGGCGTGACACCACAGATTATGGTATCAATCGCTCCTGTATTAATCGCTATTGCCCAAAAGTTAAACCACTACCAATACTTTATTCTCCAAAATTCTGAGCAGGATTGGGTTTTAACTACATTGAGCAATCGCGCAAATCCAGGAATAGAAAAGCAAGTTATTTACGCTTTCCCTACCATACAAGATGTTTCCCTAATCTCAGATGATGGGCGTGACCCTCACTTGCTGCCAACCCTCATGGATGTTACTCAAATTTTATTCCAATTAGTAGCCCTGAAACCAGTACACAGCATAGTTTTTATCGAAACACCAGGAAATATAACAAATACTGTAGAAGTGCGGCGTTCTCAACTAGAAAGGCTGATTCAGCAACGATTACAGGAATTTAAAGGCAAAAAAATAATTCCTCCCAATATTGCCTAACTAGGAGTCAGGAGTCAGGAGTCAGGAGTCAGGAGGAAGAATTAGAAGGAGGAAGAATCCATAACTAAATTTGGGATTTAGGAGATTTAATATCCACAATCCCAAACCTTAAATCGCCCTAAATTTTGCTTAGTAGAGCCGACTTAGGACATAGTCGGTCAAATTCATCAGGGCTTCGCGGGATGCTGATGGTTCTAAAATACCAATATGCTCGGTAGCTAATTTGCCATGGTGAGCAGCTAACTCTCTAGCTCTCTGGATACCTCGACTATCATGAATTAGTGCCAATGCCTTTTCTAAATCCCCTTCTTGGGCAAACTCTCGGTTAATCAAGGCTGCCAAGTCAGGTTTTTCTTCCAAGGCAAATAAAGCTGGTGCTGTCAGGTTGCCACTTTTGAGGTCAGAACCCGCTGGTTTACCCAGGGTGTCTGTGGAACTGGTGAAATCAAGAATATCATCTACTATTTGGAAGGAAAGACCTAAATGGCGACCGTAACTGTACAAGTGTTCGGCAGTTTCTAGGGATGTTTCACTAATTAAGCCAGCAGCTTTAGAACTGTTGGCAATTAATGAGGCTGTTTTGTAATAGCTCTTTTGCAGGTAGGTTTCTGTAGAAAGATCAGCATCAAAACGATTTAACCCTTGTTGGATTTCTCCAGCGGCTAAATCCATAATCACTTCCGAAAGCAGTTTAACAACATCCAAATTATTGAGATTTGCTAAATACCAAGAGGATTGAGCAAAGAGGAAATCCCCGGCAAGTACAGCAATGCGATTACCAAACAAACTATGTACTGTCGGTACACCACGGCGGACATCTGACTCATCTACTACATCATCATGGACTAAGCTGGCTGTGTGGATCATTTCTGTAATTTCTGCCAGTCGTCGGTGGCGCGGTGTAATATCTTCTGGTAGCATGGTTGCCCGCGATATCAGCAGCACTATCGCAGGTCTGATTCGCTTACCCCCAGCACCGAATAAGTGTTCGGCTGCGGCATAGAGAATGGGGTGGCGATTTCCAACTAGCTGTTTAAGGTTATCTGCTAGTATTTGCAGGTCTGCTTCCACAGGGGTAAACAGGGAGGTGGCTGGGGTCATGGATAGGCGGACTCTGGCTTAGGTTACGAAAGTTTACATATTCTTTAATTTTAAGATAACCCAGTGTCAGCGCAAAGTTTTCCTCTGGGAATCTGATTTTTAATATCTATTAATTTATTCGGAGCTTGAATTAAAAATATGTTATCATAAATGCTCTTTTAATGTCGCTTCATTTCTTGTCACCCCAATTCTGCGTAATTATCAAAGGTAAAATGTTAATAAAATAACGCGCATTACCAACAACCGCAAATTCGCTGTCAGCAACGAAAATTTTTTAAATTTAGTCAAAAAATTAGCTTCAAATTCAGGCTGGCTGTGTTAGGCTAATACCTAGAGATATTAAATTTTTCAGCTTATTCACTTCCTAAGTAAAACCATTATTGAGTGATTTTACGAATTAGTGTTGTGGGTCTAAAATAACTCGTCGCCAAAGCAAAAATGGGAATAATTCCTAGATTCTCGGCGATAATCATGCCTTTTGAGTTGAATTATGCTTTTCCAGTTATGGAAGTAACTCAACGTATTCAGCGCACGTTGGGTATTGGCGTAGATCTATTTAAATGGGCGTGAAGTCAATAACACAGGCTAGGTAGACTGCTGATGAGCGCAGTTAAATTCTGCTATTTAGCAATTTTACTGCTGTCGGATGTATGGCCTGGGAAAGTTGATATTAAAGAAAATAAATTAATGGACCAGAGAAAATGTATTTTCTACTGGAAAGTTTAGTATAGCTAACTACAGTTATCAAGGGTGTGCTTGGATTAACTAAAGTTTCGCTAGTTTTGTGTGCAATTTTACCTTCCTTAGTAATTAAAGATGGGGGAACAATGATTTACGGAAATATGCCCATGATGATATTTATTTTAGCTGCTGGATACTTATTTAGTGTGTATTTATTATTAGCATTAGCCAAGCGAACGGGCAAAAAAGGTCTTTCTCAAAGCGATTCTGATGCTGTCCAAGATAAGTACAAGCAGCAAAGAGGATTAACGACAAATGTGACTGAAGCTATGAATAGTCACTGAGAGGGGAGAGGGGAGAGGGGAGAGGGAGAAATTTTCTTCTTTCTTCTTTCTCCCCTTATTATACGACAGCATCAGCAAAACAGACTTGTTCTACCATTGGGGTATAGCCTAACCACTGCCAAGCAGACTGGGTAAATTGCTGAGGACAACCGCTGACAGCGAAGCGGGTGGGCATTGGTGGATGAATATTCTTAATTCCTAGTATATCTAATTCTTGAGAGCAAGCAGCTACTACATGAACTGCTGGATCAATTAGTTTGACTTGGGTAGGGAGGAGCGATCGCAAAACTGGTGACAAATGGGGATAATGGGTACAACCATAAACTAAAGTATCTATTTCCTGCTTCAGCAAAGGTTCTAGATAAGTTTTGGCGATTTCAGTAGTATAAGGATCATGAATGCGATTTTGTTCAATTAGTGGCACAAATTCGGGACAACTGACTTGCCAAACTTGGACATGGGGTTGAATTTCTAAAATAGCCTGACGGTAGGCATTGCTTTGAGCCGTAGCTGGAGTAGCAATGACACCAATGCGCTGTCCTTGTTGGACTGCTGCCTTTGCCCCTGGTAGAATCACTCCTAAAATGGGGAAATTAAATTCTTGACGGACTATATCTAATGCCAGAGCCGAACTGGTGTTACAAGCCATAATTGCCATTTTCACCCGTTGCTGCTGCATCCAATGGAGGATTTCTCGGACAAATTGGAGAATTTCTGGTTGGGAACGAATACCATAGGGAAGGCGGGCTGTGTCCCCCACATAAATAATTGATTCGTTGGGGAGTTGTTGATAAATTTGTCGCAGTACGGTTAACCCACCGATACCACTGTCAAATACCCCAATCGGAGCGCGTTGAGGTTCTTGAGGGGAGAAAGTATCAAAATGACTATCAAAAATAGAAGATGAATACACAGCAAGTATTAATTTGGATTGTGGTCAGTGGTGAGTAGGGGCGAAGCATTTGGAAGA
>NZ_VIKZ01000037.1:42028-57236 GCF_009711985.1 Dolichospermum sp. UHCC 0260
AGTGGTAAAGAAAAAACAACGAACAACTGACGATCATTATCTTTGTTTTAAATAATTCAGAATACCACTAGCTATGCCCTCAGCCATACGACTTTGGTACTCTGGTGATCCTAAACGGGGATTATCTTCTCGACCGGTCATATAACCTGTTTCTACTAAAATAGCAGGCATAGTATTTTTTCTCAGCACATAAAATCTAGCTTTACGAGTGCCTCGATTCTTGAGGGTACTAATATTTTGGAGAATGGCTTGCCGGACAGTGTCAGCTAAAGCATAGCCATTGTCGTAATAATAGACTTCTAAACCATTAACATCAGACCGATTATCCACGGAATTGGCGTGAATGCTGACAAATAAAGTAGCATTAACCCGCTTGGCTATATCCACTCGTCCTTGCAGTTCCACAAAAAAGTCAGCATCTCGCGTGAGGACAACTTGGATACCGTTTTGTTCTAAAATTCTCGCCAGTTTTGTACTAATAGGTAGAACGACATCCTTTTCTAGCAAACCACCCAGTCCAGGAGCGCCAGAATCTTTACCGCCATGTCCAGGATCAATAACTACTAAAACTTTACCATTAGGAACTGGTAGACGGGGCTGGGGTCTTGTTTGCGGTGGATCTGTGCTAAAACTTGGAGGATCTAGTCGTGGTATAGAAGGGATAGGTGGTGTAATTAAAGGGCGTTGAGAGCGGAGGTTAGTTTGTAATTGTAGTGCTAATAATTGAGATGGGACTTGATTAAGTACCCCAAAGCTAACACCAGATGCAGGTTGAACAAGAACAACTACAGTATTGTCAGATTGGGGTTGGAGACGGACTTTCAGAATAGGGCTATTACTACTAAAAACCGGACCTTTGACCTGATTAGCTAACTTAGCATTGGGAATGGTGATGCGAAATAGACCGGAACTTCTATCCCAACCAGTGGTAGCAGATATGGCTTGATCTGCCCGAATTAGTAATTGTGTGCCATTACCACCGATTTCTACAGATTGAATAATTGCGGGGGAGTCACTCAGTGATGGTGCGGAGGATTGGTTATTATCAGGTAATTTGGCCAAACGATCTGGGATGACGACAAAACCGCTGTTACCACTAAGTAGGGCTTGCCAATTGCGACTATTGCTATCTAACTGCAAGGTCATGCGAACAGTAGATGGATTACTGGATGATTGGCTAAATTGGATACGACGGACTCCATAGCGATTAATCACTAGATCCCGTTGTCCCATATTTTGTGATAAGGCTGCGCCAATGATATCAATATTAACAGAGCGATTGTCTTGACTGCGATTAACTTGCAGTTGAGGATTTCCACCACTGGTACTAATAAAAAACCCATCCCCTGTAACTCGGAATTGATCAATTTGCACTACCCCTGGGGGGATTTCTCGATTAGATGGGGTAATCCGATTTGCTGTAACTACGTTGTAAATACTTCTGGGGTCTAGTGTTGGTTCAGATGATTGATCTGATGTTGGGGGTAGTGATGGTTCTCCAGTTTGCCCAGAAGCAACTTCTGGCTGTGGTAATTCTACTATCCAGCGTTTGCCATTGGTGGGAATAAATTTGACTTGCTTGGGGTTGAAGGTGTAACCAGGGGCTAGTTCGATAACTAAGCGTGTTGTCTGGTCATCAAATTGACCGATACGAATAGTGCGAATTTTGCCACCAATCTGTTGGGTTACGGACGGACGACCAAGTTCGGTTCCTGGTAAGTCAATTACCAAACGGGTGGGGTTAAAAATAAGTTGGGCTTGGGGTTGGACAGCGCTAGATGTGTTAATTTCTAAGTGATTTTGATTGGTATCAAACCGCCAAGATTCTAATTTCGCTGCAAAAGCGGGCGAAGATAGCATGAAGACCGTTCCAAAAGTGCTAGGTATTAACCAATGTAGTTTCACAATCCTTTCTCCTGATTCCTGTTGATGGGATTTGTCAATATCTCGACTTATGGGCTAATCTTCAGACCATCACCGCTGCAAATTTAACTTTGTGCAAGTAAAAGATTTTGGTGTTGGTAGTAAGACACGGCTAATGGCGTAGAATCGTAGCATATAATTGGTTTACTGCTGCCATTTGGTCAGCAAATTTATTTTTCTAGGGTTGGTGATGAATCAGATAACAGGTGATAAAAGTTACTTTTTATCTGGATTTTAAATACTGAAGTATGCCTTGGGCGATCGCATCGGCCATTTGATTTTGATAAGCTGAAGTTCTCAGTTTGGCAGCATCGTCTCTACCGGTCAAGAAACCGGTTTCTACCAAAATTGAGGGCATAGAAGTTTTGCGAAGCACATAAAATCTAGCTTTCCGCACGTTTCTGTCTCTGACATTGAGACTTTGCAGAATTTTACTATGGACAATCTGAGCTAGTCTTAAACCACTATCATAATGATAAGTCTCTAAACCACTAACTTCTGGACGATTTGCACCTGCTGAATTAGCGTGGATACTGACAAATACATCAGCATTAGCCCGTTGTGCCATGGTCACCCGTCCCGGTAAAGTCACAAAGTAGTCAGAACCTCTAGTCATAATTACTTGGATACCATTTCGTTCCAAAACTTCAGTAATTCTTTTGCTAATTGGTAAAATAACATCCTTTTCCAGCACTCCACCGATACCAATTGCCCCTGAGTCTTTACCACCATGTCCGGGGTCAATTATCACTACTATTTTGCCTTTACGAAGGGAGCGCCTTGGGGTAATTTGTGGTTGTCTGGGTTTAAGGTCAGGTAGTTGTTGTTTGGGTGGTAATAGGGGAGGTAAATTCATGGGTGGTCTAATCTGACGATATTGTTGCAGTTTTAGAGCCAGAAATTTGTCTCCTGCTTGATTGAGTACACCTAGTGTAACACCTGATGCAGGTTGAATCAAGATAACTACAGTATTTGGCGGTTGCGGTTGCAGACGAATTTTGATAATAGGACTATTAGCATCAAAAGTAGGGCCTTTGACTTCATTGGCTAATTTAGCATTAGGAATGGTGATCCGGAACAAACCAGAACTTCTATCCCAACCTGTAGTAGCGGATATAACTTGGTCGGCTTTAATTAATAATTGTGTGCCATTGTCCGCAAGTTCTATAGATTCAATTGTCGCAATTGAGTCGTTATTGTTTCTGGTGGGGGGAAAATTATCAGTTTCAGGGGCATTAACCATTCCCCTGGTGGGAAGGATAATTAAACCGCTGCTACTAGCGGTTACTCGCCAATCAGGGCTATTTGTGGCGATTTTTAAGGTCATGCGGACAGATGTTGGGGTTGTTTGCAATTGAGTCAATCCAATGCTGTCCACACCGTGTTTATTAACGGCTAAATTTCCTTGTGTTAAATTTGCTGATAAAGTTGCATCAAGAATGTCAATAAATACCGTAGTTTGATCTCGACTTCTGATGATTCTAGTTTGAGGATTACCGCCATTTGTCCGCATAAAAAAACCATCACCAGTAATTTGGAAACTCTCAATTTGAGTTGTTCCCCTCCTGCTGTTAGCAATTTTAGCAATGGGTGAAAATTCAGGTTTTGCCTGGGAATCTATGCCGACTAAATTGTAATTATTATTATTGTTAGTGTTATTATTGGTGGCAGATGAGTTGGAATCAGATTCTAATTTTGGTAGTTGTACTGTCCAGCGATTAGCACTTTTACCCACAAATTTCACTTGTTTTGGATCTAGGGTATAACCAGGACTTAATTCTAAAACTATCCTGGTTGTTTGTTCATCAAATTGACCAATGCGAATTTCCCGAATTCCTCCACCTATTTGTTGAGTTAACTGGGAACGTCCGAATTTCACACCCGGTAAATCAATTACTAACCGAGTGGGGGTAAAAACTAATTGTGCTTCTGGTTTTACAGCACTATTTGTATTAATTTCTAAGAGATTTTGATTTCGATCAAATCGCCAAGATTCCAATTTTGCGGCTAAAGTCGGCGACGATAGCATGAGTACAGTACCAAAGGTAGCAGGTAGTAACCATTGTAGTTTCACGGCTTTTTCTCCTTAGCTAAATTAAATAATTAATAATGATATGAACACATACAAAAAACACCCACCACTGTCAATTACTGACATAGATTGGCGGGTTATCCTCCATAATTACTAAAAACATCTTTAAGCTGTAAAAACTGTCCTGAAAAAAAATAGAAATACAAAACATTATCAAGGCTACTAAAATGGGGGGAAAGGAAAGTTTTATAAAACCAAAAGAAAACCAAAAAGTAAATTTAATTAAAGGTAGAAATAATAACCATTTTTAAAATTAGAGGGTTTCCAGATTACAGGAGACGGAGATTGGATGAGAGAAGTTTCTTCCAACCTCCTGATATAGTAAATGTAAAAACTACAACAGAGAAAATTTCCAACTATCTTCTGTGATATCTACAGCAGAATTTGAGGTGAAATTCAAATTACTAATCATCTTTTGTGGTGATGAGAGATTGTGGTGTTTCTACTGCTAATGTTTTGCCAGAGTTACTATCTAAATTTGCTGAGGTGTTTGATTCTGGAAATACAAATCTCAACAGGGGAGGAGCGATGAATGTGGTAATAATAACCATCATAATAATTGCTGCTCCTAATGGTTTTGAGAGGACACCACTAGCTGCACCGACACCAGCAAATACTAAGCCAACTTCACCTCTGGGAATCATCCCCACACCAATGGCCAAGCGGTTAATGCCGGGTTGACCAAATACTGTTAAGCCTGTCACTACTTTACCAATGATGGCGACTGTGATCAGGAAAGTTGCCATGATTAAGGCTTCCTGATTGGTAGGAATGGCTGGGTTTAAGACTCCCAAATCGGTTTTTGCCCCGACTGTGACGAAGAAAACTGGAACTAGCATATCAGCAATGGGGATAACTTGCTTTTGGAGTTCTTTGCGTTTGTCGGTTTCTTCGAGAACTAACCCGGCGGCAAAAGCCCCAAGAATGGCTTCTAAATGGATGACTGAGGCGAGGTAAGCCATGATTATGGCAAAAATGAAGGCAGGGATGACTAATTCACCTCTGGTTTTGAGTTGATCTGCGATCGCTACAAATGATTTATTAAAGACATTACCAAAAACTATCGCCCCAATGAGAAAAGCACTGGCACTAATAATCAGATAAATGACGTTACCCACATCAACTACACCATCTTTGGCTAAACTGGCAACTACCGCGAGAACGATAATTCCCAAAACATCATCAATAACGGCTGCACCGAGAATAATTTGCCCTTCTTTAGAATTCAAGCGTCCTAATTCGGAAAGAACTTTGGAGGTGATACCAATACTGGTTGCTGTCAAAGCTGCACCTGCAAAAATCGCGGGAATGGCACTAATCCCAAATATGGTCATTAATCCCACCGTACCTGCTGCAAAGGGGACTACTACCCCGACTGTAGCCACTAGGAAGGCTTGAACACCAACAGCCATAAGGTCTTTGAGGTTGGATTCTAAGCCAATTTCAAACAGGAGGATAATTACACCCAATTCTGATAAAACTGAAACCACCTCAGACTGCGCTGCAAATACCTGTGGTGTGGCTTCTGGGGTTAATCCAGCGGTGAGTTGCAAGAAGGTCATGATTAAGGAATTAGAAGCGTCTGTACCACCTTCTGGGAAGACTAACAAATGGAGTACGGAAACACCGATAATTACACCACCGAGAAGTTCACCTAAAACTGCTGGTAAGCCGATTTTGTTGCATAATTCTCCACCAACTTTGCTGGCAAAGTAAATTACGACTAAGCTTAAGAGGACAGCGGCTAATACCATGGAACTGTCTGCGGTGGCTGTGGCTGTGGCCAATAAGGGAATGGTTGCACTGATAAGCTGCATTGGTTATCTGAATAACAATTTCTTTATTTTTACTCTTTTTTTGACGGGAATTTATTCAGGTATATATACACCGCTAATAACAGCTATAAGTTGTGATATACAATTAGACCGGCGGTTATAAATCGCGTTTACATGGAAAAAAATACGCACTTACATTATGCTGAGAATTTAAGCGATACTATAGATTTGGAGTCTTTGAATCTAGTAGAAAAGCGTTAATTCATTTTGATTGTAATTACGCTGATAAAAGCTTACCAGAGTGTCCCAAAAATAGATAATTAGTTTCAGATCCCCGACTTATTGAAGAAGTCGGGGATATATTAAAATGGATAGTCAGAATCAGGATATCCAGGATTTAAGGATTGACAGGATGTTGATACAGCACTTCCCGGTGTTATGAGGTACATATCTAGCGGGCAAGACTTGTACTGAGCTTGTCGATAGCGCAGCGTGGCGTTAGCCATAGTATGCCCGCACTACAAGAGTTTCATGATTCAACTTTGTACCTCATAAGAGCGGAAACCGCTGTATTGTCAGAATTAGGATGTCTAGACTAATAACGTTCATGAATTGATTTACATTCCCAAAACATTCCCGGACCAACGATTAAAATTTGCTCATTTGGCATCATTAATTCCCAATAAGCAAGCCCAGAATCATCTTCTAAATCTGGTTTTAAAACCAGTTGGTAATTACCTTCAAAGGATAAAGTTAGTTTAAAATTATCACTATCAATTACAAAATCAGTTAGTTTTTTATTTTCCAATAGACGTAACCTTTTTTTTGTAGGATACATAGGATTTTTGAAATATGAACTAAAGAACATTGGATGTACTTTTCTTAAATCAAAATTTGTTGCCCTAGTGCTAAGTTGCCAAGTTCCTTTGCGTAAATCTCTTAATTTAGGATGATCGTAGGCAGTCATTTCACCAAAATCTAACAGTAATTCATCCCCATAACTGAATGTAACCTGATTGCAAGTTTCTCCTATAATTTTTTGAGTAATTTGATTTAGACTTGGTTGAGAATTAGCAATTTCTATATTAGTATTCATAATCAAAAATCCTCTAAAAATTCTTTAGCTTTTTGTCTAAGTTCCTGATATGTAAAATCACCTCTATCATTTGAAGTTCCACCATAACCATTTCTTTTTTCTTGCTCCAGAAATCTACCAAAAGCTTTTCTTTCTTCCCATAACATATCAAATTCTTTAGCAATTGAATCAACTTGGTTAATATCATCTTTCTTACCCATAAATATAGAGAAACCCTGATTTTATATTTTAACATAAAAATATCATAATTTGTCTGAATCAGGATTTCCAGGATTTAAGGATTTTCAGGATAAGAAATATTCTGACTTCGTTTTGGAGTTTTAGATCCCCGACTTCTTCAAGAAGTCGGGGATCTGGTTATATCATCTAATTATTCAGCGCCTTCTATCGGTGCAAAACCTTGACGTTGGATATTTTCTGTGATGTGACGTGGTTCTAGGAATTGCAAGAGGTAATCTGGTCCACCTGCTTTTGAACCGACTCCAGAAAGTTTAAACCCACCAAAGGGTTGACGGGAAACTAACGCCCCGGTAATATTCCGATTAATGTATAAATTCCCAACTTCAAATTCTGCTTGCGCTTGTTCAATGTGGGAAGGTGTGCGAGAATAAAGACCACCAGTTAAAGCGTAATTTGTGCCATTGGCAACTTCTATTGCTTCTTGAAAATCTTTAACTCTAATTACCGCTAAAACAGGTCCAAATATTTCCTGTTGGGCTATGACTCCATTTGCGGGTACTTCCGAAAAAATCACCGGACCGATAAAATAACCTTGACTGGGTGCGGGTAATTCTAAAGCGACTTTTGCTTCTTGTTTACCTTTTTGAATATACTCCAAAATGCGATCGCGCGAAATAGCATCAATTACCGGACCAACTTGGGTACTGGGTAACTCCGTTTCCCCAATATTCAAGGATTTTGTGGCTTCTACCAACCTTTCCACAAAAGCATCATAAATGGGTTCAAGCACAATCACCCGTGAACAAGCAGAACATTTTTGACCACTATAACCAAAAGCAGATTGGACAACGCCGACAACAGCCTGGTCTAAATCAGCACTTTCATCAACAATGATGCCATTCTTGCCGCCCATTTCCGCAATTACTTTCTTGAGATGCTTTTGACCAGGTTTGAGAATTGCAGCTTCTGCGTAAATTCTACAACCTACTTCCTGAGAACCAGTAAAAGCAATGACATGAGTATCAGGATGATTTACCAAATAAGCGCCGACTTGAGAACCCTTACCAGGAACGTATTGAAAAACACCCTTTGGTATTCCGGCTTCAATTAATATTTCTGTCAACTTCGCAGTAATAACAGAAGAAGTTTCCGCCGGTTTGAGTAAAGTACAATTTCCCGAAACCAAAGCAGCGACAGTCATACCGCAAGCAATAGCCAAAGGAAAATTCCAGGGAGAAATCACAATAGCGATTCCTTTGGGTTGGTAAATATAACGATTGGTTTCCCCAACCACATCATAAATTACACCCTTATCCAACCGTTCCATTTCCTCAGCATAATAAAGACAAAAATCAATAGCTTCCGAAACTTCCCCGTCAGCTTCCTTAACAGGTTTCCCCACCTCCAAAACTATCCAAGCGGAAAGTTCAGCGCGTCGTTCCTCCATTAACTTCCCAGCTTGACGCAAAATATCAGCGCGTTGCTTAACTGGGGTCTTCTTCCAAGCGGGAAAAGCCGCTTTTGCAAATTGCATAGCTTCCTCAGCTTGTTCAATGCTAAGTAAACCCACCTTACCAACAACTTGACTAAAATTAGAAGGATTAAGAGAATCAACAAAAGTAGTTGTATTCACATATTCCCCATTCAGCAAAGGTAAATAAGTCTTACCCAACTGCTGACGGACATTTTCAAAAGCCAAACTCGACCTATTCCTTCTCTCCTCCTCCGCAAAATCCGTATCCGCAACACCAACAAAACCTTCCTTCTCTTCTTTGCTCCTTTGCGCCTTTGCGCGAAACATATCTATAATTGGAGGTGCTAACAACTCCTCAACGGGACGATTTTCTAAATTTTGGCGTAAAAACGAACTATTCGCCGTATTTTCCAACAACCGCCGAATTAAATAAGCCATTCCCGGTAACAAATCACCGTAGGGACAATAAACCCGTACGCGATAACCCTTATCTACCAAAGCTTTAGCTATTTTATCACCCATGCCGTACAGAACTTGCATTTCAAAGCGACGACGGGGAACATTGAGACTTTCCGCTATGGCTATGGCGCGAGATTGCGATCGCACATTATGACTTCCTATGGCAGAATAGACATACTCATGATTTTCGAGTAATAGTTGCGTAATCGTCTCAAAATTGGCATCGGTGGCAACTTTATCATTGTAAACTGGTTGTGGCCAATGCTTTTGAGCAGCTTTAATAGTTTCCTGATCCCAATACGCACCTTTAACCAAGCGAATACTGAGAGGATAACCGCGTTGTTTTAACCAAGCAATGATATCTCTAGCGTCTTGTTCACTATCACGCAGATATGCTTGGATTGTCATGCCAATATCTGTGCGTTGACGAAATTCCTCTTCCAGTAACAGTTTTTTGAGAATGGTAAAAGTAATATCCTTGTAGGCATATTGTTCCATATCAAAATGGACTGCTGCACCTAATTCTTGAGCGCGACGGAGTAAAGTCCGAATATGATTGCTTACTCTTGCTTCACTACCTTGAGCATCCAAAGGATCAAATTGGGAATAAAACGCCGTTAATTTGACAGAAACCTGAACTTTCGGGATATTTTCGCCGTCAGCTTCATCAATAGCGGGAATTTTCGCCCAATTTTTTGATGCTTCTACCAATTGCTGCATCAATTCCAGGTATCTTTCTAAATAAGATTGCGCCTCTACTTCCGTAATTACCGCTTCACCGAGTAAATCAATGGTGAAAGCCATTTTCTCTTTTCGCAGTCTCTCAACGGTTTTGATGACTTGCTTAATATTTTCGCCGGAAATATACTTGTGTGCTAAAGTTTCTACAGCAGTTCCCACGGTTGTCGCTGCTACCTGTGCGGGCATAGAATCGGGGTTAGCAAAATTTAAGATTGCTTTTAAAGCTGCGGGTAGTTCTACCGATTCATCTCCCAAATATTCTTGCATATGGGAGGCGATTTCTGATTTACTATGTATTGCGGGCAAAGTATCAATGAACCGAAATAATTGTACTCTTAAACCCGGATTACTCATAGCCCAATCGAGTAGTTTATCATCCCAGCGCATTTGGTCGCGTAAAGCTGATAAAAATGAGCGATTTTCCTGACTAGCAGCTAAAACTTGTTTAGCAATTTCTTGGGTTTTCGCTTCGTATCCGCTGTTTTCTACTGAAAATACCATAAGTTTGTTAGTTTCCAAACAATATTTTTTTGAAGTAATGTTGAATGATTGTCCAAAAATGGATTACGGTGTTATTTCTAACTTAGTTAACGCCATTTTGTAAACTTTCCTAGTAGTTTTGAATGTGGTTGTATTGAATATCTGGAAAAACTGGGCTTTAGTATCTTTGGGGATAGGTATAGTTTACCTGGTAGGTTGTACAAAAAAGCCGACGAATGCACAATTGCAAGTATGACGCAAAGAAGCAAGTAATCGCAATGCGGAAATTCTAACAGATAATTTATCTTCTTAATCAAGATAACCGAACATTAACGCACTCCAACCAATAATACCACCTCCTAAAATCAAGTAAGCAGCATTAATGCGGTAGCGAATTGCTAAAATTGCCGAAATAATAGAAATTCCTAAACCTAAAAAATCCACATAAGGAGTTTTTGGTAATATTAAAGTAGCTATTCCTAATTGAATTGTAGTTAATACCATTAACGCTACAGCACTCACATTGACAGCATCTAAAAAAGGTCTTGTCCAAGATGAATTACGAATAGGATTCATGAAAGGATTTAAAGCAGCAACAAGTAAAAATGAGGGGAGAAAAATTCCCAAAGTTGCCACAATTGCCCCCGGAAATCCAGCAATTATATAACCAATAAATGTCGCAGTAGAAAGTACAGGACCAGGAGTAAATTGCCCAATAGCAATAGCATCTAATAATTGTTGTTGTGTTAACCAACCGAATTCTTCTACTAATCCTCCTTGTAAAAATGCTATTAATAAATAACCACCACCAAACAGCACACTACCAACTTTGAGAAAAAATAAACCCAATTGCCACAAAGGTACAGATACATGATTATTTATAGCTGTATTCACAGTTGCAGTAGTTTGCAAAACTGTACTTGTAGTTAAACCAATTATCATTAAATTAATTTGATTACCACTGCGTAACCAAATCATTCCTAATATTCCTCCTAGTAATAAAGCCATAACTTCGTTAACTTTAGCAAACCCAGTAATTAAGCCAACTGCTATAGCAATGATGAGTAATTTTCGAGTTTTTACCGCTTTTTTTCCTAAACCCCAAATAGCATTCATAATAATTGCTAAAACAACAGGTTTAATTCCATAAAGTAAAGGTAAAACTTGGGGTAAAGTCCCATAATTGACATATAAATAAGCAAATAAACCTGTAATTAAAACCGCAGGGAAAATAAAACAAACTCCCGCAACAATTAAGCCTAACCACCCTGCATAAATGTATCCTATATGAATAGCCATTTCTGTGGAATTGGGTCCAGGAATTAAGTTAGTTACCCCTAATAAGTCTAGAAAATGTTCTTGTGTCAACCATTGACGACGTTTAACTACTTCATCTTCTATCATAGCAATATGGGCAACTGGTCCACCAAAACCAATAATGCCTAATTTGAGAAAAAGTTTAGCAACTTGAGTTAAGCGATTGAATGATAAATTATTCATTGAGTTTGACAGTTAAAGCTATATCTGGATAATCACTAAATACACCATCTATACCTAAACTAAAAAATATTTCATATTCTTTTTGCGGATTTCCTTGCAAGTCTAAAGGTAAGAAAAAATCCTCATTTCTAAAAGTCCAAGCATGAACTTGTAAATTAGCCGCATGAGCATCTATAATTAAAGATGTCGGTGATAATAATTTACCATAATTATCTCTAGGAATCAATAAGTTTTTATGTACACCAATTGCTTGGGCATATTCCGCAATTTCTCTTAACCCTTTTTGCGTTAATAAATCTGCATAAGTCAGAGGATCATTCTCAATCACAAAATCATAAGGTTTACCAATATTATTAATTAATTGCACTAATGGCAAATCTGTTTTCTGAGATAATTCTTTCAGATTACTAACTTCAAATGATTGAATAAATATCGGTAAATTAATTTCCTGCAAATTCAATAATAAAGTGGCTTCTAATGGTAAACCAACAGATTGAAAATAACTGGGATGTTTGGTTTCTGGATAAATGCCAATATGGCGGCCAATTGTTTGACTTTTATGCTTTACTAAATCAATGATTTCTTGAAAAGTGGGAATAGTAAATATGCCGTTATAAGCTGTATTTTGGGGACGAAGTTGGGGAATGCGTTCTTGTGCTGTTAAAGTTTTGATTTCTGCTATGGTAAGATCTTCTGTAAACCAACCAGTTTTAATTTCATCATCAATAATTTTCGTAGTTTTTAAATGAGCAAATTCTGGATGATTAGCAATATCGGTAGTTTCTGATATTTCATTTTCATGACGGGCAATCAAAATACCATCTTTAGTTATCACTAAATCAGGTTCAATATAATCAGCACCTAAATCAATTGCTAACTCATAACTTGCTAAAGTATGTTCAGGACGGTAGCCACTTGCGCCGCGATGAGCGATAATGATAGGGGGTTGATATGTAAAAGTTTGAGTCATGATTGCTTACTACTTTCCTTATAATTAAAGTCCCACTGTTATTATTTTTTGTTATGAAACTCATGATGTCAACTCAACCTGAAACCAAACGTATAGAAGAACTACGATGTTTGCTACAAAAAGCAGGCTACGCTTATTATGTTCTAGATGCGCCAATTATGGAAGATACGGTTTATGATCGGCTGTATCGAGAGTTGCAAGAATTAGAAACTAACAATCCCGAATTAATTACTGCTGATAGTCCGACTCAGCGCGTTGGGGAAAGACCTGCAACCCATTTTACCTCAGTCCGTCATAATATCCCCCTGTACAGCCTGGAAAATGCGTTTAATATTGAAGAATTGCAAAATTGGGATCAACGGTGGCGGCGACACTCAATAACTCAGTATAATAACGGAGATATAGAATATGTATCTGAGTTGAAAATTGATGGTGCTGCTTTAGCATTAACTTACGAAAATGGGGTTTTAGTCAGGGGGACAACGAGAGGAGATGGGGTAATGGGTGAAGAGATTACCCAAAATGTGAGAACTATTCGCTCAATTCCCCTGCGTTTGAATTTTGACGGTTTAGAAAATATTGCTAAAGTGGAAGTACGGGGAGAAGTGTTTTTACCTTTACAGGTATTTAAAGAAATTAATCAGAAAAGACAAAAAGATGGTGAACAGGTATTTGCTAATCCGCGCAATGCTGTAGCAGGTACGCTTAGACAATTAGATTCGCGGATTGTCGCACAGCGGCAATTAGATTTCTTTGCTTATACTTTGCATATTACCGGGTTGGATGATTCCAGTATTGCCAATACCCAATGGGAAGCTTTGGAATTATTGCAAAGATTTGGTTTTCGAGTTGATACCAATCATAAACTCTGCCATTCTATTGCTGAAGTTGTTGAATATTACCAATATTGGGATACAGAACGGCTGAATTCTCCCTATATGACAGATGGTGTTGTCGTCAAATTAAATACTTTTAGACTGCAAGAACAATTGGGGTTTACACAGAAGTTTCCCCGCTGGGCTATAGCCTTAAAATATCCAGCCGAAGAAGCCCCAACCCGTGTAGAAAAAATCACTGTTAACGTTGGCAGAACCGGGGCATTAACTCCCTTAGCGGAAATGTTGCCCGTACAATTAGCGGGGACAACAGTTTCCCGTGCTACCTTACATAATAGCGATCGCATTGAACAATTAGACATCCGTATTGGCGACACCGTGATTGTTCGCAAAGCCG
This sequence comes from Dolichospermum sp. UHCC 0260, assembly GCF_009711985.1. Classification (NCBI taxonomy): domain Bacteria; kingdom Bacillati; phylum Cyanobacteriota; class Cyanophyceae; order Nostocales; family Aphanizomenonaceae; genus Dolichospermum; species Dolichospermum sp. UHCC 0260. The sequence goes on from NZ_VIKZ01000037.1 coordinate 55,952, forward strand.
GGGAAATCATTCCCGAAGTAGTCCGGGTAATCAAAGAACTACGTCCCGTTAATACCCAACCTTTCATTATGCCTTCCCATTGTCCAGCCTGTGGACAGCTAGTAGTCAGGGAAACTGGAGAAGCAGTTACTAGATGTATAAATGCTTCCTGTCCCGCCATTCTCAAGGGTGAAATTGAACATTGGGTCAGTCGTGACGCGTTAGATATTAAAGGTGTAGGCGAAAAGTTGGTGTATCAACTTGTAGATAAAGGCTTAGTCCATTCCGTTGCTGATTTATATGACTTGAAAATAGAAGACTTGTGTGCATTAGAACGCATGGGAAAAAAATCGGCGGAAAAATTGATCAATGCGATCGCCCAATCAAAAACGCAACCCTGGGCTAGAGTATTATATGGTTTAGGCATCCGTCACGTTGGCAGCGTCAACGCCCAATTATTAACAGAGAAGTTTACCACCGTCGAAGACTTAACAGCCGCCAGACAATCGGATATTGCAGGTGTTTATGGTATCGGTGCAGAAATTGCCCAATCAGTCTATCAATGGTTTCGCACCCCAGCGAATCAAACCTTAATTTCCCGTATCCAGGCTATTGGTTTAGAATTAGCAAACAGCACAGCAGCCCAGTCTGTGGGCGAAATTAATCAAAAATTTGCTGGTAAAACCTTTGTCGTTACTGGCACATTACCAACTTTAAAACGCGATGAAGCCAAAGCTTTAATTCAAAAATCAGGCGGTAAAATTACTGATTCAATTAGCAGAAAAACAGACTTTTTAGTTGTAGGTGCAGATGCCGGTTCTAAGTTAGAGAAAGCGCGGAAGTTGGAAATTAGCCAATTGACTGAGGCGCAATTATTGGCAATGCTGACAGAATAGTTATCAACAGACATAAATTGTTAAATTCTGTTACAGTTTCTATTGTGAAGATAAATTAACAAGAATTTTCACATCTTAAACACTTTTAACCGTGAAAAACAATGAATTCCCTATTTACCAAAACAGTTAGTATTGCCATTGCGGCCACAACTCTTTTCGTCAGTGTTCCCGCTTTCGCTGGAACTAAGCCTGCGGCAAAACCTGCTACACCCCATACCAGTACACAGACTGTCGGGACAATTGTAGAAGTAGCCAGTGGTAACAGTTCTTTCACAACCTTAGTAGCAGCTATCAAAGCGGCTGGTTTAGTCGAAACCTTATCAGCCAAAGGACCATTCACCGTATTTGCACCTACCGATGCCGCATTCAAAGCGTTACCAAAAGGAACTTTAGAAAAACTGTTGCAGCCC
>NZ_VIKZ01000038.1:0-44638 GCF_009711985.1 Dolichospermum sp. UHCC 0260
TGTGGAACAATCTGATTCTCAGCAGCAGAAATTATCTGGAATTTTCTTGTTTTAAGGTGAGTTGTCGTAATTTTTCAGGGTTCAGTTAAGCCTACAACTCTTTTTTAAAACGAACCACAGAGGCACAGAGAACACAGAGAAAATAGAAGAACAAATTCTTAGTTCTTGATCCTGAAGCATCTAGTAATTTACGCCATACGAGGGTTATTCGATCTGTTATTGGTGGTAAGGAAATTCGTCAGCCAAACTGGAGTAAAATACTTGATGAGGCACATATACTTGCATGGAAACAAGGTTTATCTTCAGAAGCTCTAATAAAACTTAGTTTGGCAAGGGTTGTCAAGGGAGAGAGCAATGACCCTGGTTTCGACTACTTACGAGAGATAGATATTTCGATCCAAGGAGTAGAAGCAAATCTAGCATGGCGGAATACTCTACATCTCTCAAAAAACCTGAACATACCAGTTGAAGTATATTTCGAGTGGCGCATGAAAGAAGGATCTGCTTATCCTGGTCAGAAAGGAAAACTTATTTGGATACCCAAATAGATTGAAATGAATTATGACTTACGCGAAATACCTCTCAAACTCGCATTTCTCTGTGACCTCTGTGCCTCTGTGGTATGGCTAACGCCACGCTTCGCTATCGTTATTCTGTGACTGATGCGTGAGTCCTATACTGTTTTTATATTATTGTGTAACATATATATATTATGTGTTGCACAATTTATAAGAAATTTCATCTTGTCTGGAAAATATTCTGCACCATTTTCTTCTCCACCCTATCAGCAGCATTATCCAACTCTACCACCTCACCATCACTCAAAACCCACCCCAAAGCCCCAATATTCTCCTTTGCTTGTTTCAAACTTTTAGCCCCAGGAATGGGAATTGTGCCTTTACTAATGCACCAATTAATAGCCACTTGAGACATAGTTTTATTTCTCGTATTTGCTATTTCTCCCAAACAGCCTAAAAGCGGCTTCATTCCTGGTAATAGCTGCTTACATAAAAAACCGCGAATACCTTTAGGAAAACTGCCATTTTCCGAAAACTTCCCGGTTAATAAACCCAACCCTAAAGGACTATAAGCAATTAATGCAATTCCCAAATCATCACAAACTTCCTTTAAACCTAATTCCGTCACAGGATAAGTAGATAAAAGCGAATATTGTACCTGCAAAGTTTTAATCGGTATACCTCTTTCCTGAAATCTTTTATGTACCCATAAAAGTCGTTTTGTACCATAATTAGATAAACCCACACCTTTAACTAAACCTTGCTCATATAAATCACCTAAACCATCTAATAAACCCACCTCTTGCCAAGGTGCATAATTAGCAGTAGACCAGTGCATTTGCACCAAATCAACATTGCGTCCTAATCTTTTTGCCGAGGCATGACAAGCTGATATAATTGAATTTCTAGTCCATCTCCAAGGGTATGCAGCTAACTTAGTAGCAATGCAAATATGCTCTTGATTTAAGCCTTGATATGCTTGGGCAAATTTTCCTAAAAGTAACTCACTGCGTCCCTTTAACTTGCCAGTACCGTAGGAATCACCCGTATCAAATAATGTAATACCATTGCCAATACAGAGATTAAAAACCTCTTGTAATTGGTTATCCATACTTTCATCGTACCCCCAGAGTAGTTGATTCCCCCAAGCCCAAGTACCGCAACCCATGAGAGGGAGATTTAATAAATTGTTAGTTAGCATATTTAGGCAGTTGTTTAAAGTTGTCCCAAAACTCATTATCAAGGAATAAATAGGTCAATACTATACCACTCATGTAATATATTCTTACAGCAGTTTTCATGTATTAGACCACAATCTGAGTTAATCTCTTTCTTTGCGTCTTTGCTCCTTTGCGTCTTTGCGCGAAAATACCTTTAATTTTTTACAGACTTTTCAAAGATAAAAAATAAATGCCCATTATTATTTGTCCGGGAATCCATGAACCAGAATTAACTAAAAGCTTTATCCAAGGGTGCTTGAATCAAAGTCATCAAAACTCCGTAGATATACTGATTTTCCCGGAACAGGGTTATTTAACTTTATCAACATTTCATATTTTACATTTTTTGCACAATCGCCTTGGTAATAAGCTAGAATCGCCTGTTATATTCTTATGCTTTAGTGCTGGTGTAATTGGCGGTATAGGTGCAGCCACAGCGTGGCAACTTTTGGGCGGTCATGTGCAAGCCTTCATTGCTATTGATGGTTGGGGAGTCCCTTTAGCGGGCAATTTCCCGATTCATCGTTTAAGTCATGATTATTACACCCATTGGACTTCAGCTTATCTCGGTATGGGAGAAAACAACTTTTATGCCGAGCCAGCAGTTGACCATTTATCAATGTGGCATTCCCCCCAATCTGTCCCAGGCCAATGGGTAAATCCATCATTGGGGTTCTCTCCCACCAAAAACTACCTCAGTGCATCTGAATTTCTCAATTTCCTCTTAGAACGCTATAAAGAGAAATAGTGACTATTTATTCCCCATTCCCAAGTATCTGATGTTTCCCACTGAACCTACTGCTGTTAATAACGGTTTTACCGGACTGCTGAAAAACCGGGGTTTTATGCTCCTGTGGATTGGTCAACTAATTTCCCAATTAGCTGATAAGGTATTCTTTGTCTTAATGATTGCCTTACTGCAACTCTATTTACCCCCGAATCAGATAGGCGGTGATGCACGCTTCTATTTGTATATGGCATTTACCGTACCCGCAATATTGTTTGGTTCTGCCGGTGGTGTGATCGTTGACCGTGTGCCAAAAAAACTGATTATGGTGGGTTCAGATGTGGTACGGGGGATATTCATGCTGTTAATTCCCTTCCTGCCACGAGAATTTGGGATACTTTTATTCTTCACCTTTTCTATCTCCACCGTTACCCAGTTTTTTGCCCCAGCAGAACAGGCTTCAATTCCCCTGTTGGTAAGAAAAGAAGGTTTAATGGCTGCCAATGCCTTATTTAGCAGCACAATGATGGCTGCATTAATTATTGGTAATGCGGTGGCTACTCCGATGTTGAATTGGTTTGAAACCTTTAATAAGGGCTTTGGTAAAGAATTGGTCGTTGGCTGCTTATATCTAATTTCTGCCGTGATTATGATGCCGATTCAGTTTCAAGAACACAAACGGATTCACGAAGAAACAGCCGCAATTAATCCCTGGGCTGAATTTTTGTTAGGACTACGCTATCTCAAACAAAATCGGCTGGTATGGAATGCCATGCTACAAATAGTTACATTATACTGCGTATTTGCCGCCCTGATAGAATTAGCCATTGGTATGGCGGCTAGGTTACATTTAGCACCAGAAGAATTTAGCTCTTTCGTAGCTGCGGCTGGGGTGGGTATGGTAATAGGTGCGGCTATTTTGGGGAATTTTGGTCATCGTCTCCATCATAAACCCTTGCCTTTAATCGGATTTTTGATGATGGCGGTTTCATTAGGTTTATTCATTTTTATTGATAACCAACCCCTAGCATTAGGACTTTGTATTTTCTTAGGCGTGGGTGCAGCTTTTGTCAACGTGCCAATGCAAACTTTGATTCAACAACAAACACCACCAGAAATGCACGGTAAGGTATTTGGCTTTCAAAATCATGCCATTAATATTGCTCTTACAGCACCCTTGTTAATTACCACAAAGCTAGTTAATGCCTTTGGATTATCAGCGGTATTGTTGGGAATGAGTATAGTTGTCGGGGCTGTTGGTGTCTGGACTTGGCAAAATACTCGGCGGGTATTGCAAGATGTGATCTAAAAATTGTACAATCATAATCCATTCTTAACGCTAATAAATCCGGCTTTCTCTGCAATTGTGAGAATTTTTACATTAAAATGAAGTTTTAAATACAGAATCTAAGCGTTAATTTTAGCTATACTTTGAGGTTAACTGTGGTTTCGTCTTCTCAAATCAGTCTCCCAAAATCTGAAAATAATCAGCAGTCTCCCGTATCTAATTCGTCAGTTCCCTCACCAAAACGGGCATCTGGCGGTTTCGCGTTGATAGATAGTCTCATCCGTCATGGTGTTGAGCATATTTTTGGTTATCCCGGTGGTGCGATTCTACCGATTTATGATGACCTCTATAAAATAGAAGCTGGGGGTACGGTCAAACATATCTTAGTTAGACACGAACAAGGTGCTTCCCACGCCGCCGACGGTTACGCCCGGGCTACTGGTAAAGTGGGAGTATGCTTTGGTACTTCCGGTCCTGGAGCAACTAACTTAGTTACGGGTATTGCTACGGCTTACATGGATTCTATCCCCATGATTGTGGTTACGGGACAAGTACCAAGAGCTTCTATTGGTACAGATGCTTTTCAGGAAACAGATATTTATGGAATTACCTTACCCATTGTTAAGCATTCTTATGTAGTCCGTGATGCCAAAGATATGGCGCGGATTGTGGCTGAAGCTTTTCACATTGCCAGCACTGGTAGACCTGGACCTGTTTTAATTGATGTTCCCAAAGATGTAGCATTAGAAGAATTTGATTATGTGCCTGTGGCACCGGGTTCAATTAAGTTACCTGGCTACCGTCCCACAGTCAAGGGAAATCCGCGCCAAATTAATGCGGCAATTCAATTAATTAGAGAAAGTCGTCGCCCATTGTTGTATGTTGGGGGAGGAGCGATCGCCGCTAATGCCCACGAAGAAGTCAAACAACTGGCAGAATTATTTAATCTCCCCGTCACTACTACCTTAATGGGTATCGGTGCATTTGATGAACATCATCCCCTGTCCTTGGGAATGTTGGGAATGCACGGCACAGCCTACGCTAACTTTGCCGTTACAGATTGCGATTTATTAATTTGTGTTGGGGCGAGATTTGATGACCGCGTGACAGGTAAATTAGACGAATTTGCCTCTTTAGCCAAAGTCATTCACATTGATATTGACCCCGCAGAAGTCGGTAAAAACCGCGTTCCCCAAGTTCCCATTGTGGGGGATGTCAAAAACGTCTTAAAAGACTTATTACGGCGATGTCAAGACGCAAATACCAAAGCCACACCTAACCAAAACCAAGAATGGTTAAACTTAATTAACAGTTGGAAACAAGATTATCCTTTAATTGTCCCCCATCATGCCGACAGCATTTCTCCTCAAGAGGTAATTGTTGAAGTTGGTAGTCAAGCCCCCCACGCATTTTATACTACAGATGTTGGTCAACATCAAATGTGGGCAGCCCAATTCCTCAAAAATGGTCCAAGACGCTGGATTTCTAGCGCGGGTTTAGGAACAATGGGTTTTGGTGTTCCTGCGGCTATGGGTGCAAAGGTGGCATTCCCGGACGAAGAAGTAATCTGTATCAGCGGTGATGCCAGTTTCCAAATGTGTTTGCAGGAGTTGGGAACTTTAGCACAATATGGCATTAATGTCAAGACTTTGATCTTAAATAACGGTTGGCAGGGCATGGTGCGGCAGTGGCAGGAAGCCTTCTATGGACAGCGTTATTCATCTTCTAACATGGAAGTCGGAATGCCTGATATTGAGCTTTTAGCACAGGCTTATGGCATCAAGGGGATGGTAATTACTAAGCGGGAAGAGTTGGCAGATAAAATTGCCGAAATGCTGGCACACAATGGCCCTGTAATTGTGAATGTCCACATTACCAGAGATGAAAATTGCTATCCCATGGTAGCGCCTGGTAAGAATAACTCGCAAATGGTTGGTTTACCTAAGCCAACACCAAGAACCGCAGTTGAATCAATTTCTTGCAGCAATTGTGGGACTCAAAACCAACCTAACCATAATTTCTGTTCTGATTGTGGAACAAAGTTGTAGTTAGATTTTGTAGGGGTTTAGCATGATGCTTTACCCTTATACAGAATTGTAATTTATGATTTTAAGCAACATCAATTAAGTAGGTGAACGGAAAAAACCGTAGACGCGGAGCGGCTTCTCGAAGAGTAATATGTAACGAAAAGTAAAGTCCAAAAATAGAGAACCTTTTAAGGTTTTGATACTCCTGACTCTGGCTGAATTAAAATAGGTATTCCTCCCTTTTCAGAACCGATAACGACAATTTTGGAATAACATAAGGAAGAATTTACAGCATATTTCATCTGAGTTAGGTACAGAAATTAGGAGCTTAGTTTGCTTTTCCAGAAGTTTTTACAGATGATCTTCCAAGGGAAAAAACTAACACCTCAATTAACGAAGGCATCACAATTTTCCCATAAATAATGTATAATGTAATGTATACACTAAATATACTTCTAAATTGTGTCAACCAAAATTCGCAAGCAGATTTATATCCAACCACGTCAAGAACATCTACTCAAAGAGATTGCACAACAAACAGGTATAAGTGAAGCCGAGATTATCCGTCAAGCCATTGACCTTCATCTTGGTGAAATCACTGTCCCCCAAACCGATATCTCACTGTGGGAAGCCGAAAGAGAATTTATTGCACAAATCAAAACTCGACCTGTTCAAGCTGGAGGTAGAGACTGGAAGCGGGAAGACCTTTATGAACGGTAGAGTTTTTATTGATACTAATATTCTAGTGTACATCTACGATCCATTAGATACCACAAAACAGGAACAAGCGATCGCAGTTGTTGATAGGTTAATTCGTTCGGGGAAAGCAGTAATTAGTACCCAGGTGATAGGGGAGTTTTTTATGGCTACAACCCGCACTAGACGCTCGCTTTTAACTCCTGCTGAGGCATTGGTGCGAATGCGTAACTACTTAGCTATTTGCCATATTGTTGATATGACAAAATTAATCTCCCTAGAAGCGATTCGTGGACTAGAAACCCATAACTTTAGTTTTTGGGACGCGCAAATTTGGGCAACAGCAAGACTCAATCAAATTGAAGAAATTTACAGTGAAGATTTTCCATCAGGTGCAACTGTTGAGGGTGTAAAGTTTACAAATCCTTTTAAACTGAGTCAGTAACTCAGGGCTAAAGCCACTGAGCTTGTAAGAAATTGCAAGCTGTACTGACCAGACCACCCTGAGCGTAGTCGAAGGGTAGCCGTTATTTGAGTCACGACACCTCGGAATGCGTTGCTAGTTCCCCGCTCTGTCGCTGTAAGCTAAACAGTTTTAAAGTCACTGAAACAGTGCTTACAGCCTAACAAGCTCTTATAACAGGTCGAAGCTAACATTACCCAGAAATGGAGGGACTTATGTCCAAAACATTAGTATTAGACACAAACAAAAGACCATTAGATCCAATTCATCCAGCGCAAGCTAGACAACTATTAAGAAACAAAAAAGCAGCCGTATTCAGACAATTCCCATTCACAATTATCCTCAAAGAATCACGTCCAGATTCACCAGTATCACCTCTAAGATTAAAGATTGACCCTGGTGCAAAATTCACAGGAATGGCATTAGTTAACGACTCGACTGGAGAGGTTGTATTTGCAGCCGAATTAAAGCATAGAGGTTTTGTAATTCGAGATGCTTTAACTTCTAGACGACAATTAAGACGTTCTAGACGTGCCAGGAAAACCCGTTATAGACAACCAAGATTCTTGAATAGAACCCGTCCAAATGGATGGTTAGCACCAAGTTTACAAAGTCGAGTTGAGAACATCAAAACTTGGGTTAAGAAGTTACGGAAATTCGCACCAATTGAAGCTATTAGTCAAGAATTGGTACGGTTTGATATGCAGTTAATGGCTAATCCTGATATTCAAGGTAAGGAGTATCAGCAAGGTACTCTTGCTGGTTACGAAACTAAAGAATACTTACTAGAAAAGTGGAATAGACAATGTGCCTACTGTGGAGTGAAAGACGTTCCCTTCCAAGTAGAACACATTCATCCTCGTGCAAAAGGAGGTAGTAATTCAATTACAAATCTGACATTGAGTTGCGAGAAATGTAATACCAAAAAAGGAACTAAGGATATTAAAGACTTCCTCAAAAAAGACCCAACAAGATTACAGAAAATCTTGAAACAAGCTAAACGTCCTTTGGCTGATGCAGCCGCAGTAAACGCGACTAGATGGGCATTATTTAGAGTTTTGAAAGATACAGGACTACCAGTAGAAACAGGTTCAGGAGGTTTAACAAAGTTTAATCGTAGTCAACAAAATCTAGCAAAAACTCACTGGATTGATGCGGCTTGTGTTGGTCAATCAACCCCAATTCTAACCATCAAGGGGATTAAACCATTGTTGATTGCTGCTAATGGTCACGGTTCTAGACAATCTTGTAGAACAGACAAGTTTGGTTTTCCTTCTAGATACGTTCCACGGTTTAAGTTTGTTAAAGGTTTTCAAACTGGCGACATTGTAAAAGCAGTAGTAACAGCGGGCAAGAAAGTAGGTGAATATTTTGGGAGAGTTGCTATTAGAACTAGTGGAACTTTTAATATCTCGACCAATAGCGGATTAGTTCAAGGAATTAGTCACAAATATTGTTTAGCAACTCATAAAAAGGATGGATATAGTTATGCCAATTAAAAAGACCACGGCGATTAAAATCGCTCGTGTCGCTTCCCTCTCAGGTCTAAAGACGCGCTCGTTTCCCACTTACCGCGAGGTCTTATGATTAATTATCGAAAGTCCAAGTTTACCAGAACAACATTGATTTTTCCTGATCTTCCTTTGCGTCTTTGCTCCTTTGTGCCTACCCTGCGGGATCTCTAAGAGAGATTGCGCGAAATAAATCCATGAAATTACCATTAATTAAATATCCTATTTTGGGGATAATCAGTCTGTTATTATTAAGTATTAATATTCAACCCGTATTTTCCAATTCTCCCCCTACTCTAATACTGGCACAAAACTCAAATAGCAAAGCAGCTACAGAATCGTTAAATCAAGGACTACAAGCAATTCAACTAGGACAATTAGAAGCAGCAATTACCGCTTTTCGTCAAGCTATTAAACTAGATCCTAAATTAGCAGCAGCGCACTATAATTTGGGTTTAGCACTACGACAATCGGGACGGTTACAACCTGCGGCAGATGCTTTTTATCAAGCTACCCAAGCCGATTCTCAATTTGCTTTAGCTTTTGCAAATTTAGGTGCAGCATTATTAGAAGGAAATAATTTAAAATTGGCGCAAGATTATTTAAATCAGGCTTTGAAGTTAAATCCAAATCTGGGTTTTGCCCACTATAACATGGGGTTAGTTAAGGAACAGGAAAAAAATTGGGAAAGTGCGATCGCCTCTTTTCAAAAAGCCAGAACAATGAGTCAAAATGCTCCTGAACCAGCCTATCATTTAGGGATCTGTTATTTGCAACAAAGGAAAATTGAGCAAGCAAAAGCAGCTTTTAATCAAGCAATTAAAATCAATCCTAAATACGCAGAAGCACACTATAATCTTGGTTCAATTTTATTTAACCAGGGTAAATTAAGCGAAGCTTTAGCAGCTTTCAGAAAATCAGCCGCAGCTAACCCTAATTATGCTAATGCTTATTATGGTGCAGGGTTAGTTTTTATGCAATTAAAGCAGTATAAAGAAGCTGTGCAAGTCTTCCAATATTCTAAAGATTTATATAATATTCAAGGTAATTTGCAATGGGTGAAAAATTCCCAGCAGTTATTACAAGAAGCGCAAAAATTAAATAAGTAGCGACATTTTGACAAAACGTCTCTACTCACCAATACTGTAGCCAAATTACGAGGGTTCAACGGCTGTAGGAGCATTGTGAACACGACCAAGAGAGGTAAGCTTGGCAAAAATCTGGGCTAATAAAATAGGCTCTGGTTGTTCCGGAAGCATTTTTAACATTTCACGAACATATCGAAAACCACGACAGCCTAAAAACCTTCTAGCAATTCACGAAAGCTGCCACGATTATACTCACATGAGCAAACGCGAAAGCTAAGAACATCGGGAGCCGGATGCCGTGAAAGTGGCACGTCCGGATCTAACTGAGAGGGGCGGGAAATAATATTCCCCCTCGACTCAACCAACTGCGGTTTCCTCAAAAATTTTCAATTCTCTTGACCACTGGTTATATGAGAAGCAGAAAATGTATGCCAAACGCACTCATCGAAATAAATCTGATAGCTGGCGTAAGGCGAAATACTGGGGGAATTTAAATCTTGATAGACCATTTGACCGATGGGTTTTCGGCAATAAACAAACCGGAGCCTATCTGTTGAAATTTTCCTGGTTCAAGGTTGAAAGGCACATTCTTGTTAGGGGCAAATCATCACCCGATGACCCCAAATTAAGAGACTACTGGATTAAACGGCAGGCAGCTAAAACTAAATCCGAATTAATCAAAAGTAGGCAGAAGATAGCCCAAAGGCAACAATATGTCTGTCCTGTATGCGGGGAATCTCTATTAAATGATGATCAATTAATAAGAAATAGAATAGAAGGAAAATTTGGGGAAGGAAAAAGAAAATATGGATTAAATTTAATCAAGCTTATAAGATTGGGATAACCACTCTGGTTTTTCTAACTTGAAGTTTTCTTGAAGCATTAACTCTGTAGTTTTTAAAGCCCCTTCTACCCAAGTTTGTTCACTAGCAGCATAGGCTTCACCACAAAGATAAACATTTTCATTTTGTTTTGGTCGTCGAAGTCTTTTAGCAACCTCCCAAGGTTTAATATGAGTTTTCCAAAAATGAAACCCTCCACCAAAAGGTTTAGCTGACCAATCTTTAAACACAGCAATATAAGGTTGAGGAATATGTTCTATTTGATGTAACTCTTTTAGCTGATCTTGAACGGCTAATACCATATTTTTTGTTGCCCATAGTCCATCCAAACCAGTTGAGTTGGAGAACGGATTTTTTGTCCCTAGATAGGGTTTCCCTTCAATCAATGGTTGCCAAAAACTCATCGCTTGATTAAACCCTCGATGATAACTAGCTAAAATAAATGAATTAAGATTATTTTGATGTTCAATTTTAGGGGAATTAGCTTTTACGGTTGCATAAAAAACTTCTCTAATGGGTAAATCTGTATCTGAACGGCCATATTCTAATCCCAAGTCTTTCCACCAAGGTCTTTCGTAACCTAAAAATAGTTTGTAGGCAGGTTGTGCTATCACAGAATCAATATCTTGCTTGATATCTTCTTCAAAAAAATCAGTTTTTTCACTTAAAACTTTCAAGGGATATTGCGGAATAGCTAGAATTAAGTGTTTCGTGTAAAGGACATTTGTAGTGCCATTTATTTGATCAGTAAAAATTAATTTTATTAGTTTATTATTATCTTCGTTATAGTCTAGACAATTAAAAGTCTCTAATTGCTGATTTTTTTGGACTACTCCTCCTCGATCAATAAATTGTTCTGCTAATCGGAGGGTAAGAGATTGAAACCCCTCTAGTATTGTGCGGTATTCAGTTTTTTCACCATAAGTTATCATAAACCATTGGAGAGCTTCGGCAGCATTCCAATTAGTAAGACTTGCACAATAGCCGCCAGCATCTACTAAAAGGTTGTAAGCTTCAACACTCAAGCTTCTAAAAAGTAAATTCCAAATGCCTATATTATGAATAGATTCGCCATCTATTAGTAAAGATTTTTTTAGCTGATTCCACTGTTCTGAGGACATTTTTTTCGCATCAGGAACAAATTTTTCAATCGCTGTGGCTAACAATTCTGTTGGATTTTTTCCGAGTTCATCTTGATGGAGATTGTAAGGAATTTCTGAGGAAGAATAAAAGTCTTGATGTTTAAAGTGCTTTCCTCTTAAATACAGAAGATTTTCCCCAGAACTTGATTCAAATTTAACAGAAGTTAAATTCATCTTCTCGATTAAATTATTAATGATTAATTGATTGCTGCGATAACGCATTGCACCTAATTCGCTTATGCGCTCAGGAATACCAGGTATAGCTACAGAGTATAAACGACCTCCTAGTCGCTCACTACTCTCAAATAAGCTGATCTTTAAATCATTCTTTTCATTCGCTAAACGCCAGGCTGAGTATATTCCTGAAATTCCACCACCAATAATTGCTACGTCTATTGTATTCGATTGAACTATCATAAATAAAACGGTTTTTGATAAAGGTTAAAGTCTGTTTTTGATATTTTTTGATGACGCTAATAGTAGAGTATAAACTCTAACAAAAAACTTTTTTTATAACTTACTTTCTAGAAGTCATAAACATTTAGTTATACCGCCATCAACAGGTAGATTAATACCATTTATATAAGCAGCAAGAGGAGATGCTACAAAGGCTATTGCCCAACCAATTTCTTCGGGTTGAGCAAATCTAACCACTGGAATAGGAGATGTTAAATATTGCATTACTTCTTCTTTAGTTTTGCCTGTCTTCTCAATTTCCTCTTGAATTCGATAAGATAATCGCCTTGTTTCTACAACTCCAGGCAGTATATTGTTAACAGTGATGCCATACCTGCCAAGTTCGTTAGCCATTGTTTTTGCCCAGTTGGAAATAGCCCCTCGCATTGTAGCAGAAATTCCTCTAGCTCCAACCGGTTCTTTTGCTTCATAAGAGGTAATATTAATAATTCTACCATAGGCAACTTTTTTCATTCCTGATACCACTGCTTGTGTCAACAAATGATTGCAAATTAAATGTTGAGCAAAAGCTGCTTGAATATCTGATACTTTGGCTGTATTTGCTTCTCCTTTGTGAGGTCCACCCGTATTATTGATGAGGATGTGAATAGTTTTTTTGTCTGCTAAATAGCGATCAACTTGTGTTTTTAATTGTTCTGGTTGCAAAAAATCTGCTACGATGTAATCGTGTTTTTGTCCTAACTTATTATCTAGTTCGTTAGCCATTATTGCTAACTTTTCTTCATTGCGGGCAATGAGGGTAATATTAGCACCCAAATTAGCAAGAACTATTGCTGTTGCTTGACCTATTCCTGATGTGCTGCCACAAACAATTGCGTTTTTATGCGTAAGATCCAAAAATGGAGAAAGATCGCTCATGGTTGACTTATTTTCTATATTCAATCTCTATGGTATCATAGTAAATAGTCTGATCGCAAACCTAATTCAATTGTCATCGATCTATTTGGATTTAATCGAGGTATGTCCAAAGAATTTACATTTAATCGAATTACTATTATTGGTATAGCGGAACTTCCCGAACCAATTCTTGATCGCTTTCAAGAGCTATCCCAAGCAGAAATTATTATTTTTGAGAAGATTGAAGACACAAATGAAACGATTATTCATCAAACTGATTGTTTGCTCGTTAGCATTCGCATCAACATCAATGCTTCTTTTTTAACTGAGTCCAAGAAACTCAAATATGTCGGAGTTTATGGTTCAAGTTTGAATAATATTGATTTAGATATGGCGACTCAATTGGGAATTTGTGTGTCTAAAGTTGTTGGTTATTGTGATCGGGAAACGGCTGAATTTGTTATCTTAGTAGTTGGTGCTTTAGTTCGCGGTTTGTTAAGAAATGATTGGCCAGAGTTTCCCTATTCACTTCACGGTAAAACTCTCGGTATTGTGGGAATGGGAAATGTGGGAATGTCTCTTTCTCGGTTAGCAATTAGTATGGGAATGCAGGTTTTATACTACAGCAAAAATCGCAAACCTACTCTAGAAAATCATCAGTTAAAGTACGCAGACTTGCCACAACTTTTATCTCAAAGTGATATTATTTCTTTACACGTTCCTCCTCATGTTCGAGCGTTAACTACAAAAGATTTTTCTTATCTACGTCGTCAAGCTATTCTGGTTAATACCTGTATTGGTAGAGTTTTTGATGAGCAAGATTTAATCAAATGGCTATCCTGTTCTGATAATACTGTAATATTTGATGCACTTGCGGCTCAAACCTACCCAAATGTTTTTTCTCAGAGTAACGCCATTCGCTGCCAGCAATCTGCTTATGCTACATTAGAATCAATTTCTACGAGGCAAGAAAAATTCATCCAAAATTTGTATGATTTTATTGAAAATGTTGTTTCTTCGCCGCAGTAAAATTTCAACATTCTCTATATTTTCAATACTTGCCTCATAAAAAAAAGACTGGTCACTTCTAAAGTAATCGATTATAGCCAAAACGATCTTGCCCTCGTAAAAGAACAGCTTTCCAGTTATCTAGCTTAAATTTTTTAATGCGATAAATGCTGATTTCCAGATTCTCTTCTAGCATTTCTTTAGTGAAAACTTTTGTATTTGTTTTCGCAATTCTACCGTTAACAGCCCATCTCCAATCATCTGAGACATTATCCACTGAACCGTGAATAACTCGCTCGGTGAAGATAAAAAATTGTCCGGCTTTCATTTCAATTAAATTGACTTTTTGTTCGTCAATGGGATAACAAAGTGTTCCTTGATAAGCCCCGTATCCCGTTGTTGTTTGGGCCGTACTCAGTTGGACGGGATATATTTCCCAATGACTCCCTGGAACTACTGTCATACATCCGTTGTACTTGGTCGCATCAGTTAGAGCAATCCAACAGCTTACTTGAAACAATTCTTCAGAATCTTCGGGATGGAGAATCGATCTTTTCTGGTCAAAAGATAACCAAGTTGATTCTTGATGCAATTCTGTTTTATTACTATGAGGAGGTTTTTGGAAAAATTGAGAGTACCATAAAATTAGATCTGATCCCAAAAGTTGAGCGCATCGCTCAGTAATTTCTGGTCTTTTAAACAAATTCAAGAGGGTAGGATCTTCCAGATGGCGATCATGTCCCTGTCGTTTGACCGACTCTAATTGTATTACTTTTGCTAAATCTGGATCAGTAGGATCATCAAATTCATAATCTCCTCTGCTATAAGAATAAATTTTAGATTCCTTATTATAAAGATTAACTAAATGTTCTTGTAATGCTTTAGCTTCATCTGGAGAGATTAAATCGAAGGGACCGAGGTAGCCATTATCGTAAAAGAATTTAAGATCCTTTTCGGTGAATTGCAACTCAGAATCAACTTTTATTTTGGGTTCATAAGAAACAGGTTTTTTCAGTTCGCTGTAGTAATCAAAATAAATTTTCTGACCTCCAGACTGGAAAGCTGTCCAAAACATTCGATTATTCCAATCAATTGGCAATTCATTTTTCAATTCTTTGGGTAACAGAACATGAAGAAACTTTAGTTTTGCAAGAAGATAAAGAACAGTCAGCTTGCAACAAAACAAAATTTTAGATTGATTTCTCATTTGAGATTTCCTTCAGTTGAGATAAATAATAGTGATTTGATTGAATATATTGCTGTCAAAAGTAGAGAATATTATCAATTTATCATGATTTACAGCACTTCCCGATGTTATGAGGTACAAGAACCCCACCCCCAACCCCCTCCCCGCAAGCGATGAGGGGGCTAAGATGTACCTCATAAGAGCGGAAACCGCTGTAATGGGCATTTTAGAGCAATTCATCACCGGAAATTCCCCCTCGTAATCCCCAGTTTTCAGCAGGTATTTCGTTAATAATAATTCTCGTATCTGTAGGGGAAAATCCAAATGTTTCTAAACCTTGACAGAGCTTTTGGTAAAGGAGTTTTTTAGATTCAAGAGATCGCCCTGGAAACATAGAAATTGTAATAAGAGCATACTTATCCGACGCATTAAGGGGAGGATAAAAATTATTGCTATCGTACTCTATGACTCTAACTAAGCGATCGCTTTCTGGAATTTTGAGAACTTCAACCATGGTTGTATGTACAAATGTAACCATCTGTTGTTTGTCTTCGAGATTGATAGATTGACTTAATTCAATAAGGGTAACTGGCATAATAATTAATAACTTCTAATGGTTATTTTACCAAAGTTTGGGTCGATTAACAAAAGTTAAAACTTCTTCTATGAATTTGCGGGTTTTGAATTCACAACCATGCATAGATTCCTCCACTTAGGCAAGCTTTTGATTTTTTTTGATGCGGACTGGTTGATCAATAAGATGATAGAAAAAGATTGAGCTGATCAATGCTAGCAAGACTAAAGACCAAGAAGTTCTCAAGCCGAGTACCGCATAGCCAAAAAGAATAGCTGGTGAATGAAACAGATAAAGTGGATAAGATAAATCTCCCAGGTAGTTAAATGCTCGGAGTATAGGTTCGGAAAGTTGAATCGAACCCGAATAGATTAAAACTAAAGCGCTAATGACATAGGTAAAGCTGTCAAAATCGCCAATTCTGCCGCTGTGGAATTCTAGTAAAAGACAGCCCAAGCCAATCATCAGCGCTTTGGCTAATGGCTTTTCGGCATTCAGAAAGTAGAAGAATCCTAGTAGCCACGCCCAGAGCAGCAAAATTAGCGGTAATCCATAGCGCAGGAACGCAATATTTGCATCAGGAGGCTTTAGCTGAGAAAATAGAATGTAGGCTCCAGCGGATATACCAATTAAGCTCAAAATTATTTTGGAATTTAGCTTGATGAATACAGGAGCTAGAAGATAACAAAATATCTCAACGCTCAGGGTCCAAACCACGCTATTTGATCCAAGGGGAAAGACGATGAAGCCCTGAAGAAATATTAGATTTCCAATTAAATTCGTTAAAGTTGGCTGACTATACTGAGTGGAGTCCAAGGATGTAATAGGCGAGCTGACTAAGAAAAAAGGAATGAGCGATATGATGATTGCGGCTAAATACAGCGGATAGACTCTGATGAATCTGCGTCTATAGAACCCCTCAGTCGCTTTTGAAACAGAGTGGGCAATCGAAAATCCTGAAATTAGCAAAAAGCCTAGAACAGCTGAAAAATTATTGAAGTTCTGAAATGACATCAGTAAATCACCAGCGGGAACAGAATGGCGCAGATGGCTGCAAAGGACAACCCATGCGAGAAAAAACCTAAGACCTCCTAGCACTGGCCACTGAATCATCACTCCTCTCTCCTTATAATCCGATTATTCCCGCTGGCGCTTCACAATCAATTCGCACTCCCATAACTTCAGACTTCCTCCATATCCCACTTTTTTAGTATTCCCAAAACCGAAGGATTGACCTTGATCTTTATCAATACTAGAATGGCAAGCCAACTATTCCAAATAATAAGTGTTAACGCAGTTGAGATAGCCGCCCCTAACCCTCCGTACTGGGGGATTAAAATTGCGTTTAATCCTAAGTTAGTAAGAGCGCAAACGCCTGAAACAATGACTGAACTATTCTGATGACCAGTCATTGTCATTAAAGTTCCAACTGGACCTAGTAGGACGCTGATAACCTCTCCCACAACAAGAACCTTAAGAGTCCAATGGGCTGTCACGAAATCTGGTCCAAAAGTGCTTAAAATGGGCTTGGCAAAAATTACTGTGGTCATGGCAATAATAAGAGATGGGACACAAATCCAAATCATTACTTCGGAGATAACTTTTTGCAAATCTTCCCGATAGCCTTTTTTATAAAGAATGGCAAATGCAGGAGCCACAGCTAAGTTAAGAGTCTGTAAAACAGCACTTGTCCAAAATGCTATTTTACTCGCTACACTATAGTTACTAACAGCATCTGCTCCTATAAAAGATCCCACCATAATAATATCTGTTTGTGTTAATAGGATTAAGAAAGTTCGATCTAACAATAATGGGATCGCCGTTAGTAACCATTGACGGTGCTTATAAATGGGTTCTATTACACCAAGTTGATCGGTAAATTTTGACCATAAACACGACACTTGAAAGACTGCTACTAGTAGTAATGTAAAAATGGATGTTTGTATTACAGAAATGCTGCTCAATGCCTGGTTTTGGTTAAAAAGGACAAATCCTCCTCCTAGCAGTAGGATAGGCCACAGAACCTTTGAGGGAGTATAAGCCAGGGGAATATCATCTGCCCCGCGAGCCATATCTTCTTGAAGTTGTATTAATGCTTGTAGTGGTACTAGCCAGACCCCTACTATTAAGACAGAAGCGTACATAAAGCTATGATGTTGATTAATCAAAGAAATTGCTCCTGTGGCTCCTAAACCAAACAGCAGACCTATCGCTACGGTAAATTGCCAACTACTCAAGAGCAAGCCCCATAATTCTCCCCATTCCTGATGGACGCGGTATTCCGATAGCAGGCGCAACACGGCACGAGGTAATCCAAAACTAACAGGTATTGCTAAAACTAAGGACCAAGAAATGACATATTCATAGATTCCATATTCTTCTGTCCCCATCCACCTTACTAAGAAGAATTGTACAAGATATCCTAAAATAATCTCTACAATTTTCAATGTTATAATTACAATTGAATTCTTAGCTAAAGCATTGATTTTAACGTTGCTCTCTGTCTCACTGAGATGTATTTGAGTCACTCTTTGTCCCTCTTGAATTGGACGAAAAAATTAAACACTTATTCTACATATTTTCCCAATAGCGAATCGCAAAGTCTAAATCCTCAGAGATTCTATTTTTCATCTGTAAATCCAAGGGATTTGGTTTATTTTGAGACTTGAACCGAAGATACTGCTCTTTCTCCTCACTAATATGTTCTCGAAAGGTGGGCGATGCTTCTTCAAAACCTGCTATGTCAAACTGTCTATAAATTGCTTCCATATATTCCATCTCATTTCCTAGAAAATTCTCATACTTAATCTCAATTAAGTTCTCAGGAGGAATAGTATTTTTATCTTCCAAGAACTTACCCATTATCTTTTGATAAGACCACAAAATGTCCTCCGAAATTTCTGCTTCTGATATAGTTTGAAAACCATACAGAGGAAAATATTTTTTTCTCATATTTAGGTTAGAGGCATATACCTTAAAAGGATCTCGCATCAGATGAATAAACTTACCGTCAGGGAAAAGTTCCAACAAGGTTTTAATCCTGCCAGTATTGGGAGGATTCTTGAGAATCAATCTTTTTCCTTGTACACCTAAAGTTATCTTTTTGATTAACCTTTGATAGCTTTCTTTCCATTGATTCTTTATTCTGTTATCTGTATCTTCTAAGAACAGGGCTTGAGAGACAGCCTTCCTAAAGTTTCTCGGAAAATAGAATCCTACAGCATAAGTATAAGGAAATGAATTAGCCAAAGCCCATTCTTCTTCACCAGGATCATCAGCTTGTAAAATTACGGAATCGATTTCTTTCGCCAAGGGAAAAGTCGCACTAGCTCTCTGCTGAACAACTTTGTCACTAGCTAAATATATTTCTGAGCTTCCGGTATTAACCTGCGCCCTTGTGATATATCCTAAGTTTTTATCTTTCGCCATGAGCCGATTGAAGTAAGTCGTGCCACTTCGGAAGTATCCTAATATAAATATAGGAGGATTTTTAACCTCGCAATTATTTATTTTTTCTTCATACTTTAAGCTTTCTAGAACTCTGAGAGGAAGCGTTTTACAGCTTTCACTTGAGACATAAAAGGCTTTTTCAAAAAACTTCCTGTCTACTCCTTGATTTTCAATTAGCAATCGTACCCAGTTACTTAAAGAGATTCCCGCAATAGGCAAATCTTTATATTCTTTTTTTACGTTTGATCTCATTTTTATTCCACCTTTGAAGCGCCCGCGATCGCGCATTCATGATCGTCCTCAGAACTTGCACCACTACACCCTACAGCACCAATAACATGGCCATTAACCCTTAAAGGGACTCCTCCTTTAGACGGTAAAAGGGGTTCTGATGCGATCGAGGGAACAGTACCCCAGAAAGCAGGAAATTTCTCCCGACTAATAGCCAGTTCATCGGTACCTTTTCGGAATGCTACGGCTGCGACAGCCTTAGCTTGGGCAAATTCTGGCGTGAGAAAAGAAAGGTTATTTCCACGCATACAGAGAACCAGTCGTCCTGATTCATCAACAATCGAGACAGTAATAGATACACCTAATTCTTGCGCTTTAGCCAGTGCTGCGCGTGCCACAGTATTTGCGATTTCTAGAGTTAAATCAACCATGATACAAATTTAATTTTCAATGGGTATAAGTTGCGCTGAATATTTTGCAAAATATAAAGCAGTTGCTGTTTTAAACAGTATATCTTGGGGTGTTTCCTCTTGGTATTTTGAGATTTGTTTTTCTCTCCATTGCGAATCATCGGCATCTGACAAGATTTCTGGGTGCAACCCATTTAGGGTTAAATCTAGAATAATTGCCTTGATGCGATCGCTTAAACTCAAGAATAATGGATATTCTGGTTGAGAACTTCGTTTGACTAAAAAGAAATAGTCATAAAGGGTGCGTTGCTCTTTGGTAATTTCAGAAGATGATAGAGCATCTTTGAATTCTTTTGATAAAGATCCATTGGAAGGGATTAGCCTTTTAGCAATGCCGTAATGATTTTTTTGACTCTCAATAAAAGCCTGTTTGAATGCCTTCTGAGATGTTTTTAACTCTTCAGGATAGTGGGATTTGATAATGTGATCAACGAGACGAGGAATTAATTGATAATCTGATGACCATTTTCCACTAAAGCCTTTGTGAAAAAGAGCCATCCAAGGTCTAGTGTTGCTGCCATAAAAATCCACAGAGCAAGAACCCGCATATTCAAATAAAACATAACACCCTTGGAATAATTTACAACAGAGATTGAGTTTTTGCTCTATAATTCCTACCTCGTTGGTATTAACAATATCCATCAATTCAGAGGAGAGAAAAAACCAAAATATGAACATTGTTTGATGACCCGTAATCCATCTAAACCAAAACCTCTCATTCGGTTCCGGGTTTTCCCAGTTCTCATAATTATTGTCTATGCTATAGAGAAAATCTTGAGAGAAATGACTATGAAAATGGTGATTAAAAACTTCTTTAGGGGATGATTCACAATCAGGTAAATCCAGGATCTTATTATTGTACGGATAATCGCTAAATTGCCAATTTTTATTGAATTACTTTGGCAGCACTTTCATCTACTGACTCGCAATCAGTGTAGCAAGTGATTTCTGGATTCAAGGGTGGCTCGTAAGGATCGGTGATGCCGGTGAAATTCTTAATTTCCCCAGTTCGCGCCTTGCGGTATAAACCCTTGACATCACGTTTTTCACAGGTTTCTAAACACGCATTTACGTACACTTCTACAAACTGACCAATGTTTTGTCGCATTTCTGCTCTAATATCTCGGTAAGGCGAAATTGCAGAGATTAAGACAATCACCCCATTTCTGGTAAGCAGATGTGCTACAAAGCCAATTCGTCTTACGTTCTCGTCACGTTCAGCTTTACTAAAGCCTAAATCCTTGCACAAGAACTGACGAACAATATCGCCATCTAATCTTTCAACTCGGTATCCTTCGCTTCTTAAGACCTGTTCAACTACTTGAGAAATGGTAGTTTTTCCTGCACCACTTAAGCCTGTAAACCAAACCGTTGTTCCAGACAAATTATTAACTTGATCCATATTTGTCGTCTTTACATCAAGATGTTGTGACTGAATTTCATGATTAATTCGGCTCATGATGTCTGTTCAATTGTTGTATACTACATGTCTACTCGTCGGAAGAATATTCCAGCGCCGGGAGATCCTTCCGTCTCTGGTGTGTGGAATATATGCCCATCAAATACTGAATTGTAACGGCCTTCTTTGATGAAAGAATCGGGTAGTTTGATCAGTGGTCGGTAGAGATGGTGTTCTTGTCCTTCATGGATAATTGACTCATTTGATACTGCGTTCTAAGAACTTTATACTAAAACAGTGATTATTGTCAAGTCTATACTTGATAACAGCAAGAAGATTTGGCTCTACCGGACTTAGTATGCTAAACTGGAGGGAACAGGGAACTCTTAACAGGGAACAGGAAGAATGTCAGATATTAATGACTTTAAAGACTTAATAATTTGGCAAAAAGGAATGGATATTGCTCAAAGATGCTATTTCCTCACTAAACTTTTTCCCAAAGATGAGTTATATAGTATGGTTCAACAAATTAGAAGAAGTGCTGTATCTATTCGGTGCTAATATATCTCTTATGATATGGACGAAGATATAGAGGAGAATATATAAGATTTTTAAACATAGCTCAAGGGTCAGTTAATGAATTAGAAACTCATCTAATTTTATCTCACCGAGTAGGATTATGTTCAGAAAAAGATGTAGAAATGATTCTTAATTTATTAAAAGAAGAAAGTAGAATGATTATTAGTCTTATTAAAAAACTAGAAAATTAAAATTTTTCCCCTGTTAAGAGTTCCCTGTTAAGAGTTCCCTTCTCTCAATTTCTCGGTTTAGCATAACAAGTACCGAAGAGCCGAAGATTTTGGTCAACTCATTCAATACTATTGCCAAAACCCTGAAACCCTATTGATATCGTCACGATTTTATTGGGTTTCAGACATATTTGGGAAAATTGGCAATAGTATTGCTCACAACAGAGAATTTTATCAGCTTTTAGACAGATGAATAAATCTCAGGGAATAAGTAGAAATTAATTAAATAACCAACAGAGTCGAAAAATGACTAAAACCAAAACTCAAGAACCCATTAGTAACTTAGAGTTTGATTTTATTAGTGTGCTGCATACTAAATCGGTAGCAGTTCAAGCTTGTCAGTAACCCAACCCTAAAGGGACTGGGCTTGTAAGAGAAATCAAGCAAGCCGTACTGACCAGACCACCCTGAGCCTAGTCTAAGGGTAGCCGTTATTTGAGTCACGACACCCCGGAATGCGTAGCTAGTTCCCTGCTCTGTCGCTTGTGATTAAACAGTTCTAAGGTCACTGGAACAGTGTTGCAAGTCTAACAAGCTCTTATAACTGGTCGTTCGCGCCAGCGTGCCGGAGGCATCTAGCTAACATTACCCCAGAAATGGGAGTTGGTTTCCAGATTCCAATCAAAAATCTGGTTTCAATTTTAATATCCACAGCGGTTAAAACCGCTCGTGTCGGAAGCTAATTCTCAACCCTGTGTAGAACTGTTCCAAAAATTACGGCAATCAGAAATTGAACAAGCACACGAAATTCGTCATCATCTGCAAGAAGTTATGCAGCAAGGCAAGATGTAGTTAATGCTGGGGGCAGGTTCATACCCACCCCTAACAATTAACGAATATACTCTTTCAGTACACTATTCCGATTAGGATGGCGTAGTTTACGGAGTGCTTTAGCTTCGATTTGGCGAATGCGTTCGCGGGTAACATTGAAAATCTGGCCGATTTCTTCCAGAGTTTTCATGCGACCATCATCTAAACCATAGCGAAGTCGGAGAACGTCTCTTTCACGGGGACTGAGACTATCTAGAACTTTTTCTAGGTCTTCCCGCAGCAGGTTCTTAGAAACTTGATCTTCTGGTGTTTCGCCATCAGATTCGATAAAATCACCTAAACGGGAATCTTCTTCTTTACCGATAGGTGTTTCTAAGGAAATTGGCAACTGGGCAGATTTAGCAATAAACCGCAGTTTCTCGATGGTCATTTCCATGCGAGTCGCAATTTCTTCTTCTGTGGGTTTGCGTCCCATTTCTTGGGAGAGGAGTTTGGTGGTTTTCTTAATCCGAGAAATGGTTTCGTAGAGATGAACTGGTAACCGGATAGTGCGGGACTGATCAGCGATCGCTCTTGTAATTGCTTGACGTATCCACCATGTAGCGTAGGTAGAAAACTTATAGCCTTTTTCGTGATCAAACTTTTCAGCGGCACGAATCAAACCCAAACTACCCTCTTGAATCAAGTCTTGGAAGGACAAGCCCCGATTCATGTATTTTTTGGCAATGGAAACTACAAGCCGCAGGTTAGATTGTACCATTTTGTCCTTCGCTCTGCGGCCAACGTGCAGCCGATAACGAAAGGTCGGTAATGGTAACGATACTTCTGCTGCCCATTCACTGTCTCTAGGATCGCGTTCTAGGCGTTCACAAAGCCTTTCCCTCGCTCGTTCTAGTTCCAGTAATTCAGCAATTTTCCGCGCTAATTCAATTTCTTCGTCTGCGCGTAACAAACGAATCCGCCCAATTTCTTGCAAATACAAACGAATGGAATCTTCGGTGTAGTGCTTTTTCTTGGCAATTGGTGTCCGACGACGCGATTTAGCGGCTTTTCCAGACTTTGCGTCGTCCTCATCAGACTGAGGCTCTAAAAAATCATCAATTTCGCCGTCATCAGTCAGCAATAAGTCCTCTTGTTCTTCTATTAAGAGTGCTTGTAATTCGATCTCAGGCGGATTTATCATTTCTAGGTCAGGCTGATAAATATTATCGAGTACGTTGTTAGCCTGGTTCATGCCGCGTTCCTCATGCTCCTTGCAGAATCAGTTACTCAAGACATTTTGATTACTTTTGGCATTAAGTAATCTCTAAAACCGAAAATTAGGGTTTGGCTGATTACCCTCAAAATATTTTCGGTGATTTTTTTCCTGTTTTATGCAGGATGGTTTAGTAAAAGTGGCAAATATCACTTTTTAGTGAATTGCTCGCTTTTTAAATTGTCATTCTTGGTAATTCCCCATGTCACTTTTGATTGAGCAAATCTATAGCCTAGATCCATTTTTTTTCAAAAAGTTTCCTGATGGAGATACAAGTATATGACATTTGGCAAATTTAACTGTAAATACTGTTCCGATTGTAGCCTGTTTCACAAAAATTGCCCTCTTTTTGTGCATTATTTATGAACTCATTTACTAAGATTAAGCCACCTTTATCAAAAAGACATTAAAAATGGTGGTGACACCATTAAATCTTGTTGAAAACTTTTTGGTTTGACAGTGGCATTCTCATTAAATTAAAAGGTAGGCACACTTTTATAAAACTTACACAAATTGTTCCCAACTGCACAAATAGTATTTATGTTCTGTTGTAACTTCACCCGAGGACGGGTAATTGTTTACAGAAATTAGTTCTGGTTGAACTAATTGGACATATTCACTTTGGCGCTAGTGATTGGTTTTTGTTTCCAGGAACTAACCCTTGTATATGCTATACCAAGAACCTGAACTAAGGAGTTAAAGTTATGGCATATTTTTAGCTGGGTAAAAGATGAATTGAGAGAAATCTCAATTTAGCCTTATTCACACATTAGCGCAGAGTTGAGATTTCTACCCTGTGCAACTTGACAAACTGTTCCTATTGTATACAACGATATTTTAATCAGGTGATAAATAATATTGTTGCTAAAGTTACCTAATGATCTATTTAAGTAATCTTACGTATGCCAACTGTGATTTTGAATACTTCTGATTTTAAGAAAGCGGCTGTCATCTGGTTATGAAAAGTTTTGTGTATGCTTACCAATCTTTGCTTTGTAGATAATATCTAGTTGCGCTTTCTAAGCATAGCAAATGCTTTCCCTATTTGTGGAGAAAATTTGTGATTTTTAGCGAAAAAGTTATGGGAACAGGGAACAGGGGAGGTAGAAACTTAATTACCAATTACCCATTACCCATTACCCATGACCTTAGATATCTAAATCTGTCATATTCAGTTTAGAACCATAAGTTTCAATAAATTCCCGTCTTGGTGCGACGCGATCGCCCATTAAGATGGTAAAAATCCGATCAGCTTCGGCTGCGTCTTCAATTTCCACTCGTTTGAGGGTACGGGTTTCTGGATTCATGGTGGTTGTCCACAGTTGTTCTGGCATCATTTCTCCCAAACCTTTAAAACGTTGAATGGTATAGTTAGCATTGCTGGGAAGAGTCCCCAAGTGCTGTTGCAATTCCCGTTCGCTGTAACAATACTGATAATTTTTTCCTCGTTCTACTTTGTACAGTGGAGGACAAGCAATATAGATGAAACCTTGTTCAATCAATGCCCGTTGATAACGATAGAAGAAAGTCAACAACAACGTGCGGATGTGCGCTCCATCTACGTCAGCATCGGTCATCAAGACTATGTGATGATATCGTAATTGTCCAGCGTTGAATTCTTCACCTTTGACACCTAAACCGAGTGCAGTAATTAACGATTGAATTTCGTTATTTTTATAGATTTTGGCATCGTCAGTTTTTTCAATGTTGAGGATTTTACCACGCAGAGGGAGAATTGCTTGAGTCCGGCGATCGCGTCCTTGCTTTGCGCTTCCACCCGCTGAATCGCCTTCCACGATGTATATTTCAGACTCGGCAGGGTCACGAGAGCTACAATCTGCTAATTTACCCGGAAGAGGAGAAGATTCTAATACTGATTTCCGACGGACTAATTCCCGTGCATGACGGGCAGCTTCAGCAGCTTTAAACGCTTGGATAGCTTTATCTAAAATAGCATCAGCGATCGCGGGATGAAAGTCTAGATATTCAGTGAGAACTTCACCCACGAAAGAATCAACAATACCGCGAACTTCAGTATTTCCCAGTTTAGTTTTAGTTTGTCCTTCAAATTCAGGATCAGGGACTTTAACAGAAATTACAGCCGTTAAACCTTCACGGACGTGTTCACCACTGAGGTTAGATTCACCTTCTTTAATTTTATTCCGTTTACGAGCGGTGGCATTTAATGTCCGAGTTAAAACTGCCTTTAAACCTTCTAAGTGCGTACCACCATCAATAGTCCGAATATTATTAGCAAAACCGAGAACATTATCTGTGTAAGCATCCGTACACCACTGCAAAGAAACTTCTACCTGGACGTTATTCCGTTCCCCTTGGACATAGATAATTTCTTCGTGGAGTGGTTGCTTATCACGATTCATGTAGGCGATATATTCTTTAATACCGCCTTTATATTCGTAAGTTTCTATTCTCGGTGTGTCGCTTTTCAGGATTTCTAAACGATGATCCGTAAAAATAATTCTGACACCTGCATTCAAATACGCCAACTCGCGCAAACGACCTGATAAAGTAATGTAATCAAATTCTATGCTGGTGGTAAAAATTTGTGTATCTGGCTTGAAGGTAATAGAAGTACCCGTTCTATCTTCTTCATAAGGCGTTGCGACCAATTCCGTAACGGCGAAACTGCGTTCATATCGCTGGTTATGTACCTTGTGATCACGCCAAACCGTAACTTCTACAAACTCAGACAGGGCGTTAACAACGGAAATACCCACCCCGTGTAAACCACCGGAAACTTTGTAGCCACCACCACCAAACTTACCACCAGCGTGGAGAACAGTTAACACTGTTTCTAAAGCTGATTTCCCGGTTTTTGGGTGGATGTCTACGGGAATACCCCGACCATCATCTGTTACTGTCACAGAACCATCAGCATTGATATCCACTTCAACATGGGTACAGTGACCAGCTAAAGCTTCATCAACAGAGTTGTCCACTACCTCGTAAACTAAATGGTGGAGTCCTCGCGGACCTGTAGTACCAATGTACATCCCTGGTCGTTTGCGGACGGCTTCCAGACCTTCCAGAACTTGAATCTGATCGGCACTGTAACTGCTCGTCATGAAAATTCTCCTGATGCTTGGGGTTAATATCGCCAAAAGGCGAAAAAAGTTAAATCACCCCAATAGTATATCACAAAAGCCTTCCTGCCGTCTGTAGCGCAATTTAATGAGAAGTTTATATAGGGGTTATCACCCTAGTACCGCAGGGCGGAAGTCAAAAGTCAAAAGTCAAAAGTCAAAACTAATATACAGTAGGCTTTTTGGCGATTGAATATGGTTGCTTTATTTACGCCGTGATGTACTAGTGATAATTGGCAAGAAAATTCCCTATTTTTCGTTCTTTTCCCCACTGACAACGAACAACTGACAACTGTACGGGCGAAGCATTTGGAGAACTATTTTTGGCAATGACCGATAATTTATCTTCCAAATGCTTCGCCCCTACTAACAACTGACAACGAACAACTGACAACTGACTAATGACTAAATTAATTGTAATTTGTGGGGCAACAGCGACGGGTAAATCTGGTTTGGCTTTGAGTTTAGCGAGGAGATTAAATACTGTAATTCTTAGTGCGGATTCTCGTCAAGTGTATCGTGAGTTTGATATTGGTACAGCTAAACCAAATGTGATTGAACAAAAATCAGTTCCCCATTATTTGATAGATATCTGTGAACCAACTGAAATAATGACATTAGCAGATTATCAGGAACAAGCACAAGCTTTAATTGCTAGTTTGGGAGTTGAAACACTGTTGTTAGTTGGAGGGACTGGTTTATATATTCGTTCCATTGTGCAAGGAATGAAGATTCCCAGAGTTGCACCACAGCCAGAATTGCGATCGCAATTAGAATCTCTTGGGCAAATTCAACTTTACCAGATATTGCGACAAGTTGATGCGATCGCTGCTAAAAAAATTCATGCTAACGATTTGGTGCGAACTTTAAGAGCTTTGGAGGTTTACTATACAACTGGTATTCCCATTTCTGAGCAGCAAGGAGAAAATCCTCCGAATTATCCAATTTTGCAAATTTGTTTAGATTCTGATGCAGAACATTTGGATGTGAGAATTCGCAACCGGACTGAGCAAATGATAGCTGATGGTTTAGTTGGTGAAGTTGAGTATCTTTGTCAAAAATATGGTACTGATTTATCTTTATTAAATACATTAGGATATCAAGAAATCAAGCAATATTTAACTGGTGAACTTGCTTTAGAGGAAGCTAAAGAATTAATTGTTTTACATACCAGACAATTCGCCAAACGTCAACGAACTTGGTTTAGACAATCTCCTAATCTTGAATATGTTAATATGGATAATCCTGATTTATTAGAAACTGTTTGGAGACGAATAAATAGATCCCCGACTTCTTCAAGAAGTCGGAGATCTGGTAAAACCGAACTCTAAATAAATAAACTAGGAGAAACCTTAAAATATTCTCCCAAGGCTTTTGCTTGTGCTTTACTAATTGAACGTTTACCGTTGACAACCTCTGAAACTACACCGCTACTAGAACCAAGAATACGTACTAAGTCAGCTTGACGAATTCCGCTAGATTCCATGATATGTAGCAATATATCATGAGGTGTAGATTCATCCATTGGATAATTTTCTTCCTCATAATCTTCAATTAGTCTGACTAATAATTTGTGTAAAACTCGCTCCTCTGGACTACGATTTTTTTTAAAAGTTAGATATTCTGCAACTTTTAAAAACCGTTCATAGTCTTCCTCTGTGTCAATTACTTGAGGAGCGATTTCTGCTAGTAATTGACTATAAGTATTTCGGTCAAAAGTAAGGGTCATTTTTCCATTTATTTTTACTATATTCGGCGTGAGTTAGCAAGTATTTGTAGTACACCGTTTGATCTTCATAATCCATTCCTACAATTAAACGATAATCATTACCTTTGATATTAAAAACAGTAAAATTACCAACAGCTTCAGCATCTCGGTGAGTTTTTTGAACATCATTTAAACTTTGCCATTCTGCTTTTTTAACTGTTTTATGCCAATCTTCAATTTGTTTTTTGATATCAGGGTACTTTGCTGCTTCTTCGCGGAGGGTGCGAATGTGAATTAAGTGCATAATATATTTTGGATTTGAAATAATAGTGGTTGGTGTACATAGCTTAATTCCTCATTTGTGCTTAGGTTCTTGCTTAGGTTCTTGCTTAGGTTCTTGCTTAGGTTCTTGCTTAGGTTCTTGCTTATGTTTGTGCTTGTCACCTGCTCTATTCTCTCAAAATGAGAGGAATTTGTCAAGCCCTAATTAGGACTTACGCAAAATCTCTCTAAAACCCTCTTCCCTTCGTGTTCTTCGTTTCTATCCCTTCGGGACGCTCCGCGAACGTGGTTCATTTCTCTGTAATTAAAAACTCCACAAAGATAAAAAATCCTTGAGGAGCTTGAGAGAGTATTAACAGCTTTTACAGAGCCATAAAGAATTAAGCCATAACATAGCAAATAGTAAATTTACTAATTATCTGGAAGTTGTTTTTTCAACGCATCTAATAAAGCCCAACGGCTATCAGTAGGTAGTTCAGAAACAGCAGTATT
The DNA here is from genome assembly GCF_009711985.1 of Dolichospermum sp. UHCC 0260. Classification (NCBI taxonomy): domain Bacteria; kingdom Bacillati; phylum Cyanobacteriota; class Cyanophyceae; order Nostocales; family Aphanizomenonaceae; genus Dolichospermum; species Dolichospermum sp. UHCC 0260. The sequence goes on from NZ_VIKZ01000038.1 coordinate 29,576, forward strand.
CAAAATACCTGGACAATTAACATTACATAATTGACGCTGAGGTAACGCTAAACACATCTGCTGATATAGCCATTCACCGGGATCAAAATGACCATCAGGTGGTAAAGTTTCCAGTAAATCTTCGACAGCAACTTCCATTTCTAAAGGCAAATCTTCCGTTTGATTAGCGGTTTCATCTAACCAAATGACTTCCTGAGTATTCAGAACCAAACGATGGTTATACTGCTGCAAACAGCGGTTGCAGGTACAGGTAACAATTGTTTCTGCCTGAGATGAAACTTCTAAATAATTACCCTGATGTTTAACCTGGATAACTCCGCGAACTGGTGTCAATGTTTCTAGTCCAGGCAGAAACTCTTGAACTTGAATTTCCTCTGTCCGCTCCGGGGCTTTAGTTAGCTGCGGAATAAAAATAGCGTCCATAGGATTTGTGAAATACCCTTAAAATTGAGCATGGGTAATGGGTAAATGGTGATTGATAAAATCATCACCTATTCCCTATTCCCTAATTATGGTGTAACTGCCTGACGAACAACTAAATAACGATAAGGTTCTTTACCGCGACTGAAGGTTTCTAAATCAGAAAATTCCTGCAATAACGTGTGGATTTGGCGACGTTCTGAAGAACTGAGAGATTGAAGTTCTACCTCTCTGCCCGAAAAGCGAACTTCTGCGGCAGCATTTTCTGCTAAAGTGCGGATTTCAGATTCTCGTCTCACCCGATAACCACTTAATTCAACCGTGTAAGCTGTTTGATTGTCTTCTGGTTGGTTTAAGTTGAGAACGGAATTTGCTAGATACTGAATTCCGTCTAGCACCGAACCACCAGCACCAATTAAAATCCTAATTTGTTCTGATGTTAAATTAGTTTGATCTATTGTCAACCAGTAGCTTGCTCCTGCTGGGACATCTTGCTCAGAAGATGGGGTAGTTTCTAAATTAGCCCGTACTTGGGTAGATACACCAGTCAGAAGTAGCAAATTCTGTAACCATTGTTCACTACTTTGCATAGAAATGTCGCTCATAATCAACCATTAGCCTTTTTCTTAGAACTTTTGGGTTCAAATGGCAACGCTTTTACTTCGATAGTTTGGGCTTCTTTCTCTTGTAAATCTACGATTTTTTGAATTTCTTCTGGTAGAGGTTCACGGGAGAGAATATAGGTTTGGACGGTTTGGAAAACGTTACCAATTACCATATACATGAGTACCCCAGCCGGTAGGGGAAAGAATAAAAACATCCCAGAAAAGATGACAGGGGTAATTTTATTTACTGTATCTTGCTGAGGGTTGCCACCGCTGGAATTTTGTCCAGACAGCATTTGGCTCACATAAAGGCTGATACCAAAGAAGACAATCATCCCCACAATATCCCAGTGGACTGTGTTATCGGCATCAATAGCTCCGACTCGACCCAAAGCATCAATAAAGAGAAATCCTTTCTCTGCGGCTAGTCCGGGAATTGTGCCTTGAATGGTCACGTCTCCGGGTTCTAGAGCCTCTATATTGCCTTGGGCATCAATTTTGACCCTCTCTTCCCCTTTCATGATTTTCCATTGAGGAGTTAACTTAGCTTCTGGGTGTTCTACTAAGAGGGAATCAAATGATTTACCTTCTACGGTTTGATATTGAATCTTAGTTTTTTCTCCCACTGTTAACTTATTACCGCCTGGTAAGATGGCAGAAATGGGAGTATGCTCTCCATCAGCAATATAAATATTTTGCGGAGAAGTGGCAAAGGCTTGGGGTTGAATGCGCTCAATTTGTTCTTGAGGGAAGATTTGCAGATTAACGGAATAGTTAACGCCGGAAAAAGGCGACCCCCGCAAAGTGGCAAACAGTGCTAGTAATACTGGCATCTGCAAAAGTAGAGGGAGACATCCTGCTAAGGGATTACCAAATTCATTTTGGACCTTGAGCATTTCCTCTTGTTGCTTTTGCTGATCGTCTTTATAGCGTTCTTTGATTTCTGCCATGCGCTTTTGCATCAGCGGTTGCACGACTTTCATCCGTCGCATACTACGGATAGAACCGGCACTCAGGGGATAGAGTGCAAAGCGGATAATCAATGTTAAGGCTACTATCGCCAACCCATAGCTAGGGACAAAACCATAGAAAAGGTCTATGATTGGCAACATCACGTTGTTCGAGAGAAACCCGATACCAAAATCCATTATTCTGAATTCAACCTGCGGTACTTTGACACTCCCACCCCGGTGAGGAATGGGATGCTTAGTTGAGCCTATCCTCTGACTAGAGGGGGTTCTCTCCCAAGCTTTTGCTCTATATTGTAGAGGTTTTTGTTAAGCATTGCTGTGACTATCCACAAGCTACGCCAGCGAGGGAAGCTACGGATAGCCGCACATTATCTAAAAATCTGAATGTTGCCGCTCTGGACAAATGACTTATTTAGAACTGCTATATTGGGGATTTTTAGCAGCAACTTTTTCATTAATGTAGTCATAGACTTCCCGAAAGTTAGGAACAGCCCGCATTTCTATGAGAGTACCATTTTTGAGAGTGATTGCCATATCTCCCCATAGGCCGATGGCACGGGGAACTTTGACAACTTTCACTACTTCTGAATAAATTACATCAAAGCGATCGCGTCCCATCCAACCGCCAGTTACACATATCCTTCGATCTGTGATCCGGAAGCGCAGCCATATAGCCCTGACTATTGCCCCCACAGCTAAGGGGATACCCACCACTGTCAGTCCAATTAGCAGGTTGAAAATCAAATCCCCAATGTGGGGACCACCCTCATAATAAACTTCTTCACGAATACCCATTTAATACCTCAGTTTGTGCCAACAACTGCTCTAATTCTTGCAGAAATTTCTGGGTTTCGCACTCAGATTCTGTTGTTGTTGGTTTCACAATTAATACTAGCCGCCATCCTGGGACTAATTTAGGCAATAATTGATGTAATGCTGCTGTCATTTGTCTTTTGATTTTGTTGCGAACAACGGCGCGTTTACTGACTTTTGTACTAATGGCAATACCAATTTTTGTGGCAGGGGGGGCAGTATCCAAAGAAGGTTCTGTCAAAAGAGTAGGTTTTAAAGCTCTCAAAGTGAAATGAGAACTATGTCGCCGAATTCCTTCCCGGAAAACTGCCTGAAAATCCTGACGGGATTTGAGACGATATGCTTTGGGCAAAGCCACAACAGTTATTAATTGCTGAATTTTACCCTACACGCTCAAACGATGCCGTCCTTTTTTTCTTCTAGCACTAATCACGTTTCTGCCGTCTGGTGTCCGCATTCTGGCGCGAAATCCAGATGTTCTTTTTCTCTTACGGCAAGTGCCGCCCAGGGTTCTTTGCATACTGTTCTCCTTTTAGGCGATTTTCATAAAAAGTCACAATCTGATATTTTACCACTTTACAGGCAACAAAAACATATTTCTGGATAGAGTTGTCAGTTGTTCGTTGTCAGTAGGGGCGAAGCATTTGGAAGATAAATTATCGGTCATTGCTAAAAATAGTTCTCCAAATGCTTCGCCCGTACAGTTGTCAGTTGTCAGTTGTCCGTTGTTCGTTGTTCGTTGTCAGTTCCCTTTTTAAGTAATACTGATAATCCATGTACCAATATAACGCAGTAATGGGACATCACCGGGGGAAAGAACTTGACATTTGAAATAGTAAACTCCCCCAAAAGCTGGATTCTGTACATTGGATAAGACTAACTCGACTTTGCGACCGGCGGGAACTGGTTCTTCAGGAAATATTTGAATCACACCACCTTCTTTATCCCATTTGACTTCAGATAGGGGGACTTTTTTACCTTTAACTATGACTTCAACACTTTTGGGATCGAAAGTTCCCTTGTAATAATCAGGATAAGTAATGGTAAATTGAGCTACTGCTAGTTTCATTTGTTTGGCAGGAACTCTGAGTATATAACGATCTGTGCTGTTGGTTTGTCCGCCAAAATCTAACCGAAAGGGTAACTGATTTGCGCTGTTAACACCGCTAAAAAGTGTTAAACCATTCTGGGCTAAAGTTATCGCTGGTAAACCCGCTAATAAGCAGCTAGTCACAGCTAAGGCAGAAAGTAGGCGTTTCATAAATTAGGTTTCCTCTAGTTGGTAGTTTGTCACGAAGTATCAGTATTTGTAACTAAACTTTACTACTATATACTTGACAATTGACGTTGGTGAAAGATAAAAGTGCCTTTTTAGTGAAAACTTCCATTCCTGAAACTAAGATTATAGGACTTACGCGCAGTACCAACCTGCGATGAGACGAATAAACGAAATTGTGTTGTTTTTGGCTTTGTGAATAAATTATTGAGTAGGTGTTTATTGGGTTTGACCCAGCCAACAAGAGATAAAATCCAGATTATATAGTTAGGACTTACGCACTAGTTACGGAATAAACGAACCACAGAGGCACAGAGAACACAGAGAAATGAGGGTTTGAGAGATATTTTGCGTAAGTCCTGATAGTTTTGTATTGCTAAAGGATAATTTTTATTGCTAATTATAAATATTTTAGTAAGTAAGTAGACGAAAATAAATCAAAGTAGATTAAGTAATGTAAAAAATCTGGAGATGATTTCGTAGTAAGGGCTTCAGCCCTCAAATGAGGAATAAATTCCTCACTACAAACTTTGAATTATTCAAGCCGTTCTACTTACACAAGTATATTTTAAATAAATAAAACTTTCAGAGTGAGATTTTTTCCAAATATAAAATAATCTGAAGAACAATATACAAAATGTAGATATCGGCATAGGATGTGCGATAACTAATTCTACTTATAGCTATTTTGCCAGGATGATATTTGCATATTGTCAAGTTGAGATTGTGAATAAAGCCCAAGGATAGGAAAAACAAAAAGGTTGAAAGTTCTATCTACAAAGGTAATTCATGGTTAATCATCCCGACAGTTTAATTAATAGTCAAGGGATTTATTTCTAGGAGATTTCATGAAAATAGCAGTTGCGAAAGAAATAGAAGTTTGTGAACGGCGTGTAGCTTTAATTCCTGACACCGTAGCTAAATTAGTCAAACAAGGTTTAGAAGTTTGGGTAGAAGCTGGTGCGGGAGAAAAAGCATTTTTCAGTGATGCTGACTATGAAGCCGCAGGGGCAAAAATTAGCCATGATTCTGCTCAATTATGGAGTGAAGCAGATATTTTACTCAAAGTTAGCCCACCGCAAACTAGAGAAGATGGCCGGACAGAAATTGAATTACTTAAATCAGGTTCTGTATTAATTAGCTTCCTGAATCCCCTGGGAAATCCCGTAATTGCCCAACAATTGGCAAATCGGCGAATTACCGCTTTGAGTATGGAATTAATCCCCCGTACCACCAGGGCGCAAAGCATGGATGCTTTGTCTTCCCAGGCTTCACTGGCGGGCTATAAAGCCGTATTGATTGCCGCAGCAGCATTACCGAAATACTTCCCCATGTTAACCACCGCTGCGGGGACAATTGCTCCGGCCAAAGTATTTATTATGGGTGCAGGTGTGGCAGGATTGCAAGCGATCGCCACCGCAAGACGACTAGGAGCAGTAGTAGAAGCCTTTGACATCCGCCCAGCCGTTAAAGAAGAAGTACAAAGCTTAGGGGCGAAATTCGTCGAAGTCAAACTCGAAGAAGAAACCGTTGCAGCGGGTGGTTACGCTAAAGAAATTTCAGAAGACAGTAAAAAGCGTACCCAAGAACTAGTAGCCAGCCACGTCAAAAACTCCGATATCGTTATTACCACCGCCCAAGTACCAGGAAGACAAGCCCCCAGACTGGTGACAGAGGAAATGGTAGCACAAATGAAACCCGGTTCAGTAATAGTAGACTTAGCCGCAGAACAAGGTGGAAACTGCGCTTGTACAGAAGCAGGTAAAGATATTATTTGGAACGGGGTAACAATTATCGGACCAATTAATTTACCCTCATCAATGCCAGTACACGCCAGCCAACTGTACGCAAAAAACATTACCTCATTAATGCAACTGTTGATTAAAGATAAAGCCTTAGAAATCAACTTTAGTGACGATATCGTTGACGCAGCTTGTGTTACTCATGGTGGAGAAATTAGAAACCAACGAGTAAAGGACGCTTTGCAAACGGTAGCGGTTTAGTTTACATCAATAAAAATCACGGAATAACGAACCACAGAGGCACAGAGTTCACAGAGAAATACGAGTTTGAGAGAGTTCTTGCGTATCCTATCTTTCTTTCCTTTGCGCCTTTGCGTCTTTGCGCGAAACCTCTTAAATCCAAAAATCACATGACACAAGCATTACTTCCAGCCTTATTTGTACTCGTCTTAGCCTCTTTTATCGGCTTTGAAGTCATCAACAAAATTCCCCCCACATTACACACCCCGTTAATGTCCGGTTCAAACGCCATTTCCGGGATTTCGGTAATTGGTGCAATCCTGGCTGCGGGGGAAAGAAACACGAATTTATCGGTAATTCTCGGTTTAATTGCCGTAATTTTAGCAATGGTGAACGTTGTCGGTGGTTTTTTAGTTACTGACAGAATGCTGCAAATGTTTAAAAAAAAGGAAGTTAAAGCATGAGCGACTTTTTACCAACTGGGATTCAGCTAACTTACTTAGTCGCTGCATCATTATTTATCCTGGGTTTGAAAAAACTTGGTTCTCCTGCTAGTGCAAGAAACGGTAATCTTGTCGCTGCGGTGGGAATGCTATTAGCAATTGTCGCCACAATGCTAGATCAGCACGTATTAAATTACGAGATGATTTTGGTAGGCTTGGCTATTGGTTCGGTAATTGGCGCTGTTATTGCTTACAAAGTGCAAATGACGGAAATGCCGCAAATGGTGGGTTTACTAAATGGGTTAGGTGGAGCATCTTCCGCATTAATTGCTGTTGCTGAATTTTGGCGGTTATTAGATAGTTCACAGCCTATCCCCCTCGATGTCAACATTTCTATGTTGTTAGATGTGTTAATCGGTGGTGTGACTTTAACAGGTAGTTTTCTCGCTTTTGCCAAATTGCAAGGTTTAATCAGCGGTACACCGATTACTTTCCCGTTACAGCAACCTTTTAACCTGTTGCTGTTGGGTTCTTATCTGGCTGGAAGTGCCTATTTAATCATGACACCCGATAGCCTCCCCGTATTTTTGGGAGTGGTGGCTGTTTCTTTGGTGTTGGGTGTGATGTTCGTCCTCCCCATTGGTGGGGGTGATATGCCGGTGGTAATCTCTCTGTTAAACTCTCTCTCCGGTGTGGCTGCGGCTGCGGCTGGGTTTGTGGTGATGAACAATATGTTAATCATCGCCGGTGCTTTGGTGGGGGCTTCTGGTTTAATCCTGACGGAAATTATGTGTAAGGCTATGAACCGTTCTTTGTTCAGTGTCTTATTTAGTGCTTTTGGTTCTGTCTCTACTGCTACTGCTGGTGTTGCTGCTGGTGCTAGTGATCAACCTGTTCGCAGTATTGATGCGGAAGAAGGGGCGATGATGTTGGGTTATGCCCGTTCTGTGGTGATTGTCCCAGGTTACGGTATGGCGGTTGCTCAAGCACAGCATAGCGTCCGGGAGTTGGCTGATCAATTAGAGCGCATGGGTGTGGATGTGAAATATGCGATACATCCGGTGGCGGGGAGAATGCCGGGACACATGAATGTATTATTGGCGGAAGCTAATGTGGCTTATACGCAGTTGTATGATATGGAGGATATTAATCCCCAGTTTGAACAGGCTGATGTGGCGTTGGTGATTGGTGCTAATGATGTGGTCAATCCGGCGGCGCGTAGTGATAAGAATAGTCCTATTTATGGGATGCCAATTTTGGAGGTTGATCGCGCAAAGCAAACTATTGTGATTAAGCGCGGTATGAGTGCTGGTTTTGCTGGTGTTGATAATGAGTTGTTTTATAAGGCTAAAACGACTATGTTGTTTGGTAGCGCTAAGGATATGGTGGCTAAGTTGGTTAGTGAGGTGAAGCAACTTTAGATATAGGCTAGGGGTGTAGTTTGTTGACTATGCCCTTTTTTCTCACGCAGAGGCGCAGAGACACGGAGAGTTTTGTTTCGCGCAAAGTCGCTAAGGAGCAAAGGCGCAAAGAAGAGGTAAGATTAAATTCTTTCAAACCATCTACGTAAAGCTTCATAAATAAAGATATTTAAACTTCGATTTTTAGCATCTTCCTTTGCAAATTTAATACGAGTTGGATTTACTTTACCAAGTCCTCTGGAGACAGGCATAACAATAGCTGCATTCTTCCAATCTGTCCAAATTCTGAATCTAAAAATATTACCTTGTTGTTCCCATAAGAAATTGCGAGGTAGCCATAAAAATAGCACAAGTTCTTTTTTGCTATCTAGCCTTAATTCAGCACAATGTTTAGTTTTCGCGTTACCATAATAAATACCACCATCTTGGGATATTTCTTGCATACGATCATCAAATTGTAAAATTGTTTCTCGAAATGTGAGTAATTTACCTCTTTCTTGAGGTGTACATTTTTCAATTAATTGATAAAACCGTTTATGAGGACTAGGAATTTCTTTTTTAAGATGATTTTCTCGTAAATAATCAAAATCTAATTTCCAGTTGAGAGTAGTATCTACATTAATTATGTTTAGACTAAATTTTTGCTCTTGACAAATAATTTTAAACTGCAAGAAGTTAAATTTTAGTTGATGATATTTTCGATCAGTATAGTTATCTCTATGAAAATTCGGAGTAACAGCAATTAAAACTATAGGAACTTGAAAATTTATATATTCAGGAAAAGGTTTTTCATCTAAAAGAGCATCATAATAACGAGTAAGTTGTTGGACAATATATCTATCTTCAGAGTTTTTTAACTCTATGATTACAAGTTCCTTATTTTTACCAAAAGCTAAAATATCACAATATTGTCCACTGACTTGATACTGTCGCTTTAAAGGTTTATATCCAAATATCTTTTCTAAGTTGTTCCAAACCAAATTTTCTAAATCTTTTTCGCTTTCAAATTCCCATCCGCTTGCTACTTGTCTTAATTTCATCTGTATCAATCTGTAAAACTATGAGTGTGGGTATATTTAGATATTTTACCTCAACCTGTTTCATTTGATACGATACAGTAAGCTATGCGATCGCTCTCTCTTCTCTTCTTCCTTCGTGTTCTTCGCGTCTTCGTGGTTCATTAAAAAACGATATTGGGGAAAAGTGCGATTCTTTGCGTCTTTGCTCCTTTGCGACTTTGCGCGAAACTCTCTGTGTCCTCTGTGTCTGGAGTGGTTCGTTAAAAAAGGCTGTTGGGAAGTTGGAGGGAATGCGATCGCTGTTTGGGGATTTGAGGGGGTGCGATAGCGAAGCGCTGCTGCAAGCAGTTCGCTGTTTGGGAGGTTAAAGGGAGTGCGATCTCTCTTTCTCTGTGTCCTCTGTGTCTGGAGTGGTTCGTTAAAAAAAGAATGTTTGGGAAGTTGGAGGAAGTGCGATCGCTGTTTAGTTTACTAAATCTCCCAATCTTCTAATTTTAAATTATCAATTCTACTAAACTCTCTAGTGTTGTGAGTAATTAAAGTTAAATTATTAGCTATAGCAATAGCAGCAATATGTAAATCATTATTTCCTATAGGAGTACCTTTAGCAGCCAATTTACTACGAATTTCACCATAAATTACAGCACATTCATCATCAAAATACAAAGAAACAAAACGGTCTAAAAATTTCTGCTGCTTTTGCATAGTTTTCGCAGGATTATGAGTTCTCATTGCACCATAAAATAATTCGGCTTTTACAATAGAACAAACTACTATATCTATATCGGATAAATCTTGAAGACGCTGAATAATCTTTTCTGATCTTTGATTAAGATATTGAATACAAACATTACTATCTAATAAATATTTCATCAGTTTGTATTCCTAACCATTAATCATTTCTTCTAAGCTATCATCTAAAGTATCATCAATACCTAAATCATCCAGAATAATTGGATCATCAGCACAACTTCCTGCTGTTTGGTTAATAAATTCTTGCCAGTCTAAATTGTGTTTTTCTGTGTTTATCAAATTTGTTGGTTTATTGATCAAATTTTGACGAAATAAACGGATAATTTCTAATATTTCTGGTATGTATTCTTCTGGAGTTTGGGCAATTTCTAATAATAAATCGTTCCAGGGTGTCGTTGAGGATGTTTCTGTGATGAGTTGGTGATTATTAATCATAAAATACTACATTTGATGATTTTTACATATTATCAGTATATCAGATCAGAATTAGCAAGTGTAACTTACCCAAAGTATCGCTGTTTGGGAAGTTGGAGAGGGTGCGATAGCGAAGCGCTGCTGCAAGCAGTTCGCTGTTTGGGAAGTTGGAGGGGGTGCGATCGCTATTTGGGAAGTTTGAGGGGTGCGATAGCGAAGCGCTGCTGCAAGCAGTTCGCTGTTTGGGAGGTTGAGGGGGTGCGATCGCTGTTTGGGAAGTTGAGGGGATGCGATCGCATAGCTGATGACTATAGCTATTCTTCTTCTGCTAAAATTTGTGAAATATCCCGTGCAGAGTCAGTAACCCAGCCCTAAAGGGACTGAGCTTGCAAGAGAAATCAAACAAGCTGTACTGACCAGACCACCCTGAGCATAGTCTAAGGGTAGCCGTTATTTGAGTCACGACACCCCGGAATGCGTAGCTAGTTCCCTGCTCTGTCGCTTGTGATTAAACAGTTCTAAGGTCACTGGAACAGTGTTGCAAGTCTAACAAGCTCTTATAACTGGTCTAAGCTAACATTACCCCAGAAATGGGAGGCTCTTTGGAGCAAAACATTATGCGTACAGAGTTGGAAATTTGAATCGGTAATTGTCCCGTTGAAAGTACATCACAAAAGTACCCCGAATTTCCCAACTCCAAGGCGGTAATGAAACAAGATTCAATGCGGTTAAAACCGCCCGTGTCGCTTCCCTCTCAGATCTAAAGACACGCTCGTTTCCCGCATACCGCGAGGTCTTATGAATTAACCGAACAATTTCAATATACTCATCCCCTTCTAAATAAAAAATTAGATGCTTTTCAAATCCTCTAACTCCCCACTTCCGCAAACCAACTAAACGCGGATTTTTAACATTATAAACACTACCAATACCAGGTAGTCGTGCTAATTGTGAAAAAGTCTGCCTCGTAGCATCAAAAAAACTCAATGCTGCATCAAAATTACTGTCAGCAATATAAGCAAACTGTTCATCAAGGTCAACACTAGCCTTTGGTCTAATTACAATTCGTCTAGTCATTGCTATTACTTGCGGAGTCTCTCCAGAAGCTGAGTGCGTTTTTGTTGCCACCACTCATCCGTAATTTCAATCGCTTCACCACTATCTAAGCCTTCTAATAGCAATGTTTCTAGTCGTGCTTGTGCCACTTTTTCTAAATCTTGACGAATCAAATGTCGAATATATTCGCTTGTGGTACTGTAGCCACATTTTGCAACCTGTTCATTGATAAAGTCCCGCATGGAATCGGGAAGAGAAATATTTACTGTAGTCATAGCTAATAAGTCTTTATATTTCTGATTCTTTAATTATGGCAAATATTGTCAATTTTTGTCAAATGTTGTGTAGGGATGTGGGTGCGATAGCGAAGCGCGACCTAGGAATCGCTTTTACCTTAAAATGGAATCCATTCCAACTTATCAATCCATTCTTCCGCTTCTGTAGCTTCCCAAACAAACACAAGATCCTGTGCTATTTTTGCTATTGGTGTTCGGGGACGCAACCAAAATAAACCCCAAATATGACCACCTTCTCCCCAATGTACTTCCAAATGTCCTGGCATACTAGCACGATTATCTGTTACTAAAACTCTTTGAGATAATTGTAAATAACGCAAAATCTCAGGATCTAAAGTACCTGTTGGTGGTGCATTATCTTCACCCACACGCAAAATATCTATTTCGGAATTTAACCTTAAAATAGCTAATTTTAGACGGGGTGGCAAATTTTCATCAAGTAAAAAATGCACTTTCACAGTACAGTTACCTGCTGTTGAAATTTTGCACTTTTCAACTTTCTCAATCTTTGTAACAAAGGTGAAGGATGAGTAATTGATTCTTGATAACGTTGTTCTCTATATTTTGCCAAATTAGAAAGATAAGAATCAACTTGAGGACGATTATGTAAATAATAAGTAATGGTCGCGTAAATTTGCTCTAAACTCAAATCAGGAAAATTAGCACCGATTTCTTCTGGTGTATATCCTTCTAAATAATAATCAAGTACATTATCAATACCAATACGGTGTCCTTTCAGTCGAATATCTCTCTCTGAGATAAAGTCAAAATAACCTTCTAATTGCATTACTCTAACCCTACAAATTTTGTTGCCATATTAATTTATTATAAGTCATTATATACTGTTTGGGAGTTGAGGGGATGCGATAGCGAAGCGCGACCTAGGAATCGCTATTTGGGAAGTTGAGGGGGTGCGATAGCGAAGCGCTGCTGCAAGCAGTTCGCTGTTTGGGGATTTGAGGGGGTGCGATAGCGAAGCGCGACCTAGGAATCGCTTTTGGGAAGTTGGAGAGGGTGCGATCGCTATAGTATAATTATAAAAAATTCAAAATTTTAAACAATATGGCAACAGGAATACCGAGTAAAAATGGGCGTAATCATAAACAAAATACAATATCTTTCCGAATTGAATATGAAGGAAAAATGCCTATAGAAGATATATTAAAAATTCAGCCAGCTAACTTAAATCATATAATTAGCGTTGAGGGATATCCTAGAAATCAACTAATATATGGAGATAATTTAACAGTTCTTCGCACATTATTAAATAATGAGAATGTTGCCGGAAAAGTTAACTTAGTATATATTGATCCTCCATACTCCACAGGTAGCAGTTTTGAGTCTCGTAACAGCAATCATGCTTATCATGATCTCATGGAAGGTGCAGAATATTTAGAATTTTTGCGTCAACGTCTTATTTTAATTAGAGAAATTCTATCAGAAGAAGGTTCTATTTATGTACATTTAGATGAAAAAATGGCTTGTACTGTCAAAATTATTATGGATGAAATTTTTGGAGTTAAAAATTTTCGTAATTGGATTACTAGAAAAAAATGCAATCCTAAAAACTATACACGCAAACAATATGGTAATGTTGCCGATTTTATTCTTTTTTATACAAAAACAGATAATTATGTATGGAATCAACCTTTTGACGCTTGGACAGAAGACTCGATTAAAAAAGAATATCAATATGTGGAAGAAGGAACAGGAAGACTATATAAAAAAGTTCCTATTCATGCCCCAGGGGTAAGAAAAGGAGCAACTGGTCAACCTTGGAGGAGTATGCTACCACCTCCCGGTAAACATTGGCAATATACACCAGAAACATTAGACGAAATGGATGCACGAGGGGAAATATATTGGTCTTCAACAGGTAATCCCAGAAGAAAAGTATATTTAGATAATAAGTAAGTCGGCCCAATAAAATCGATATATGTTTAGTTTTGTAAAAACCGTGAAACACCCTATTTATAAGGTATTCGTTAATTTATATTTCGTTACATAGATTGATTCTTTAACGCCGACCTACTTAGTCAGGGTATTTCCATTCAAGATATTTGGCTGGATTTTAAAGACGCTCACAATCAAAATATTAAAATCACTGGTTATCCAACGGAGAAAAATTCAGAGATGATCAAAAGGATAATTATGGCTTCATCAAATCTAGGAGATATTGTTTTAGATGCCTTTGCGGGAAGTGGAACTACTCTAACAGTATCTGAAGAATTAGATAGAAAATGGATAGGTATTGATAATTCTCCATTATCTATTGATACTATAATTAAACGTTTAGTGAATGGTACTGAAGCAATGGGTGATTTTGTTAATGGCAAAAATGGTAATTGTAAATATAAACAAATAAATTTAATTGACGTTAATAGAATTTTAAAAACAGGTTTAGACTTGTATATTGAAGAATCAGAAAGTTTAGCGTTAATTTCTGATCAAATCATCAAAAATTGGAATAGTAAACTTAACTATCTAACCAGCTTTGTGTAAATCTCTCGTCTAACATTTTCAAAGTACAAACCATAACTCTACCTTGTCCATATTGTTCTAAATTAGCGTAATCATTCCACATAGAACCTAGAAGTAATCCAGGACTATCATTCAGAATCAATACTTTTAATGGCAAATTGTATGTTTTAGCATGACCCAAAATTTCTGTGATTTTATCTCGATTTCCTCCTATTCTATCATCTTCTTGAGAACCTCCTCTGTCGGAGTCATAACGAGCAAATCCAACTACTAATGGAGTCCCATCTAAGCGAGAAATTAACATATCCGCAGGAATTTGAGATGGAAAGTTATTCAAAGCCTTATGCAACATGACATCTTTCCCCCCACGAACTGGTCCTTGGATAGAATAATTTTGGCTGAATACCTTGTTAAACCATAAGAAAAAACTTTCTGTTAAATCATACCCTTTTTCTCCTTTTCCCTTATGTTGAAAAAGAAGTGCCATGAGAATTTCATCAGGTATAGGACGGCTTTGCAAATTTTGTTTAACTTCCTCTATCGGACGAAATTTATCACTAAAGTTTATGATAATATGAGGAATGTTACCTTTCTTTTTAGTCATTTCAACTGATGTATCTGGAGAGACGTATCTACGAAAGATTCTGAGTAATTGAATTCGCAAAGAAGTAGGCTGTTTGGTGATAATTTCCAATAATTCTGTGGAAGTTTGTGCTTTATCAACAAGTTCTATAAAGCGTACTTGTACTTTTTCATAAAGTATTTTAGCCTCATCTAAGTAATCTGGATAGAAAGGGGAATCAAATATAGTAATCCACTTAGATGCTGTTGCTCTGTAACTAGCAAATGTAGTCAAAATTATTTCCTTATTTTTATGATCAGTACAGGTTATTAATATAAACAATAGTGGTATTCTTGTCCATATCTTTCTCAAAAAAGTGATACTTAGGATGAAGGTGTGCGATAGCGAAGCGCGACCTAGGAATCGCTTTTCTAATATAATTAAACAATACTACGTGGATCAACAACTACAATATCCGAAAACCGTTTAAAATCATCAACATTAAATGTCAATAAATGTGTGATATTATGAGCTAACATAGCCGCAGCTAA